>NZ_JBSFHY010000029.1:0-131711 GCF_053597295.1 Streptomyces sp. NPDC001450 | reverse complement strand
CCGTTCCCACTCGGCATCTGTCAGATCACCCCGCCCCATGTCCACATCAACGACCCGGACATCGAGTAGTCACGTGATCGGCCGGACAACTCCTAGTCGTTGCTGCTGAAGATCGCCACCAGCCGCAGCATCTCCACGTAGATCCACACCAGGTTCACGGTGAGGCCGAACGCGGCGAGCCAGGACTCGCTGCGCGGGGCGCCGTAGGCGATGCCGTCCTCGATCTGCTTGAAGTCGAGGGTCAGGAAGAACGCGCCGAGCAGGATGGCGATGATGCCGACGATCGCGCCGAGCGGGCCCATGCTGCGCAGACCGCCGTTCTCGGCGACACCGAACGCGATCAGCAGCAGGTTGACCGCCATGACGAGGACGAAGGCGATGCCGATGGCCATGCCGATGCGGGCGTAGCGGGCGGTGACGCGGATCCAGCCGGCCTTGTAGACCAGCAGGGTCGCGGCCGCGACCGCCATGGTGCCGAGCACCGCCTGGAAGGGGGCGCCGCTCCAGCGGCTGTTGTACACCTCGCTGACGACGCCGAGGAAGATGCCCTCGAAGGCGGCGTACCCCAGGATCAGGGCGGGTGACGGAGTGCGCTTGAAGCTCTGCACCAGCCCCAGGACCATCGCGACGATCCCGGCGCCGAAGGCCAGGCCGTAGCTGGTCGCCGAGACCGGCAGCAGCACCCAGGCGAGGACGGCGCCGACGGCGACCGTGCCCAGCGTGAGGGCCGAACGCATGACGACGTCGTCCATCGTCATCCGGCCGGTGGTGGCCGGGGCCTGCGGCGCGGCGCCGTACTGCACGCCCTGCTGGCCGTACGGGTTCTGGGCGTAGGGGTTCTGCGCGTACGGGTTGCCCTGTGCGTACCCGGCCTGCGCTGCGGTGTTGAAGCCGGCGTAGCCGTTGTCGCGGCTGAACCCCCGTCGCGAGAAGACCGGGTTGCTGCTCCTCATTTCACTCCTCCATGGCCACCGTGCGCGGCCTTGGCCTCGAGAGTAATGGATTGGCAAAGGATCGACCGTAATACCTGGGGAGGATCTTTCCCTCGCCGTGCTGCGCAACACGCTAACCGGAAGGCTCATTCCCGGCCATGGGCGGCTCAGTCCAGGGGGAAGCCGGTGTAGGCCTCGGCAAGGTCGGTCTCGGCCGCGTGGGAGGAGGCGATCCGTTCCAGCCGCGCCAGCTGGAGGCGGGCGTCGAAGTCCGTGCCGTCCGGGGCGCGGTGGAGCAGGGCCGTCATGTCGCAGGAGAACCGCTCGGCCTGCCAGACGCGGCGCAGACAGGTCGCGGAGTAGGCGTCGAGGAGGTCGGGGGAGCCGGTCTCCCGCTCGTGGACGAGCGCCCGGACGAAGGTCATGACGTCCCCGACGGCCAGGTTCAGCCCCTTCGCGCCCGTGGGCGGCACGATGTGGGCGGCGTCGCCGGCGAGGAAGAGCCGGCCGTGGCGCATCGGCTCGTGCACGAAGGACCGCATGGGGGTGACGGACTTCTGGGTGACGGGCCCGCGTTCCAGCGTCCAGTCGTCGTCGGTCGCGAAGCGCCGCTCCAGTTCGGCCCAGATCGCGTCGTCGGTCCATTGCTCGGCCTTGGTGTCCTCGGACACTTGGAGGTAGAGGCGGGAGACGGACGGGGAGCGCATGGACAGCAGGGCGAAGCCGCGGTCGTGGCGGGCGTAGACGAGTTCGTCGTGCGAGGGGGCGACGTCGGCGAGGATGCCGAGCCAGGCGTAGGGGTACGACCGTTCGAACACTCGGGAGACGGCGGCCGGGAAGGCCTTTCTGGCCACGCCCCAGAATCCGTCGCAGCCGACGGCGTAGTCGCACTCCAGCACGTCCTCGCGCCCCTGGTGCCGGAAGGGGATCCGCGGCCGGTCGCCCTCCGCGCCCTCGACGGCCAGGGCCTCCGCCTCGAACAGCAGCGGGCCGCCCTCCTCCAGTTGGAGGGCGATGAGGTCCTTGCAGACCTCCGTCTGGGCGTAGACCATCACGGACCGCCCGCCGGTGAGCCCGGGGAAGTCGACACGATGACGGCGCCGGTCGAAGCGCAGTTCGATGCCGTCGTGCCTGAGCCCCTCCCGGTCCATCCGCCGCCCGGCTCCGGCCTCGCGCAGCACGTCCACCGTGCCCTGCTCCAGGATCCCGGCGCGCTGCCGGTGCTCCACGTAGGCGCGCTCGCGGCTCTCCAGGACGACCGAGTCGATGCCGGCGCGGTGCAGCAGGCGCGCGAGAAGCAGTCCGGCCGGGCCGGCTCCGATGATCCCGACGGTGGTACGCATCGGTCGTTCCCTTCCCTCTGACACACAGTCTGTTCGTCTGGTGAAATTTCCTTCACTGATCTCCGAGCGCGAGTCTCCGACCGCGGGCACACCACTGTCAACGGTCGTGCCATCGTGTGAGGGGTGGGTGCGAAGACGGAAAGTGCCCGGAGCCGGACTTGAACCGGCACGCCCGCGAAGGGGCAGCGAGGTTTAAGCTCGCCGTGTCTGCATTCCACCATCCGGGCAGGCCATGGGCTCCGCTTCGAGGTCCCGAGCCTATCGGTGCGCATCCCTCGAACAGCGGAAGGGACAGCCCGATGTTGTCTTATTTTATTGACGTCTGAGGGTGCATCAGCCCACGGAACGAGCCATCCGCACTTGCCAACAGCGTGACGTGGCGTGGGCGCACGCGTACGCGGAATGACGGAATTTCACCTACCGAACGAGGGCGGTCGTCCGGTTCTGGACCAAGCGGGTGTCAGGGTCGCCCGTCCTCCCCAGGTATGACTCGGGCCCGCTCCGTCCGACCGGAGTCGCCCCTCGGAACCGGAACAGCGACTGACTACACGGGCGCCGGCGGCCGAGACGATGGAGCGGTCCCCACGAACCGACGTCGTCCCGACAGGAGCACCTTCCCGTGACCACCACACCCACCGCCGGCCGGACCACGACCGTGGCCGCACGCGCCACGGAGCTGTCGAAGATCTATGGGCAGGGCGAGACCCGGGTGGTCGCCCTGGACCGGGTCTCCGTCGACTTCCGGCAGGCCGAGTTCACCGCGATCATGGGCCCGTCCGGCTCCGGCAAGTCCACGCTGATGCACTGTGTGGCGGGCCTGGACAACTTCTCCTCGGGGTCCGTGCGGATCGGCGAGACCGAGCTGGGCTCCCTGAAGGACAAGCAGCTCACCAAGTTGCGCCGGGACAAGATCGGCTTCATCTTCCAGGCCTTCAACCTGCTGCCGACGCTGACCGCGCTGGAGAACATCACCCTCCCGATGGACATCGCGGGCCGGAAGGCCGACAAGGCGTGGCTGGACCAGGTCATCCAGATGGTCGGCCTCTCCGGGCGGCTCAGCCACCGGCCCTCGCAGCTGTCCGGCGGCCAGCAGCAGCGCGTCGCCGTCGCCCGCGCGCTCGCCTCCAAGCCCGAGATCATCTTCGGTGACGAGCCGACCGGAAACCTCGACTCGCGCTCCGGCGCCGAGGTGCTGGGCTTCCTGCGCAACTCCGTGCGCGAACTGGGCCAGACGGTGGTCATGGTGACCCACGACCCGGTGGCCGCGGCCTACGCGGACCGGGTGGTCTTCCTCGCCGACGGGCGGATCGTCGACGAGATCCACGGCCCCACGGCCGACTCCGTGCTCGACCTGATGAAGCAGTTCGACGCGAAGGGCCGTACCAGCTGATGTTCCGCACCGCCCTGCGCAACGTACTCGCGCACAAGGCCCGGCTCCTGATGACCGTGCTCGCCGTCATGCTCGGCGTGGCGTTCGTGTCCGGGACGCTGGTCTTCACCAACACCGTCTCCGAGGCCTACCAGAAGAGCTCGGCCAAGGGCTTCGACCAGGTCGACGTCGCCGTCACGGCCAAGTACCAGGACTCCACGGGCGACAAGGTCGGCAAGACCCCCGAGCTGACCCAGGCGCTGCTCGACAGGGCCGGGAAGGTCCCGGGCGCCGCCTCCGCCACCGGTGTCGTCACCGGCTTCACCGCGATCGCCGACAAGGACGGCAAGCTGCTCGGCGGCGACTGGCAGTCCGAGGGCGGCAACTACTGGGGCACCAAGGACGCCCGCTACCCGCTGGTCAGCGGCCACGCGCCCAGCGGCAGCAACGAGGTCCTGATCGACTCCAGGACCGCCGAACGCGCCGGCTACAAGGTCGGCGACACCGTGCGCATCTCGGTCAACGGCCCGGTGCTCACGCCGCGCATCAGCGGCATCTTCACCACCGACGACGGCAACGTGGCCGCGGGCGGCAGCCTCGCCCTGTTCGACACCCCGACCGCGCAGGCGCTGTTCGGCAAGAAGGGCGCGTACGACGAGATCGACGTGAAGGCGGCGGCGGGAACCAGCCAGACCGCGCTCAAGGCCGGCCTGGACAAGACGCTGCCGTCGAAGCTGGTGGAGACCACGACGGGCAAGCAGCTCGCCGACGACCAGGCGCAGGAGATCTCCTCCTCGATGAGCGGCCTGAAGCAGGCCCTGCTGGTCTTCGCCGGTATCGCCCTGTTCGTCGGCACGTTCATCATCGCCAACACCTTCACCATGCTGGTCGCCCAGCGCACCCGGGAACTGGCCCTGCTGCGGGCGGTCGGCGCCTCCCGCCGGCAGATCACCCGGTCGGTGCTGATCGAGGCGTTCGCGGTCGGCACGGTCGCCGGCGTGACCGGTCTGGTCGCCGGCATCGGCATCGGCGCGGGGCTGCGGAGCCTGCTGGGCTCCTTCGGCGCGACCGTGCCGGACGGGCCGCTGGTGGTCACACCGGGCACCGTGGTGGCCGCCCTCGCGGTCGGCATCGTCATCACCGTGCTGGCCGCCTGGCTGCCCGGCCGCCGGGCCGCGAAGATCCCGCCGGTGGCGGCGATGAGCAGCGTGCACGCCAAGGCGACCACCAAGTCACTGGTGCTGCGCAACACGCTCGGCGCGCTGTTCTCGGCGGCGGGTGTCGCGGTGGTCCTCGCGGCCACCACGATGGACGCCGACGCCGCCGAGGGCCCGATGGGTGTCGGCGCGGTCCTGCTCATCATCGGCGTGTTCATCCTGACCCCGCTGCTGTCCCGCCCGCTGATCGCGGCCGCCGCCCCGGTGCTGCGCGTGTTCGGTGTCTCGGGCAAGCTGGCCCGCCAGAACTCGGTGCGCAACCCGCGCCGTACGGCGGCCACGGCGTCCGCGCTGATGATCGGCCTGACCCTGATCACCGGGATGACGGTGATGGCGGGCAGCCTGCAGACCTCCATCGACAAGATGGCCAGCTCGGCGATCCGGGCCGACTACGTCGTCTCGATGGCCAACCGCGGCCCGCTCTCCCCCGACGTGGCGAAGAAGATCGCCGCCGACTCCGACGTCACCGCCAGCAGCCCGCTGCGCAACGCCGCGTCCCGCGTCGACGGCCGGACCGAGTTCCTGACCGGCGTCAACGGCTCGGCCATCGGCGAGCTGACGGACCTCAAGGTGGCCGACGGCGCCTTCAAGGTCGGAGGCACGCAGGTGGTCGTGGACCAGGACCGGGCCAAGGACTACGGCTGGAAGGCCGGTTCGCGGTTCACGGTGCACTACGAGGACGGCAAGGCGCAGAAGCTGACCGTCGCCGGGGTCTACGAGGGCAACGAGATGCTCAACGGGATCATGATCGACAACAGTGTCCTCACCCCGCACCTGAGCGACGCCTCGGACATGCAGGTCATGGTCAAGACCGCGGGCGGCGCCTCCGGTTCGGTCAAGGACCGGCTGGAGAAGGCGCTCGGATCCAACCCGGCGATCAAGGTCCAGGACAAGCAGGACATCTCCAACGACATCGCGAAGATGTTCACGACGATGCTGAACATGCTCTACGGCCTGCTCGGCATGGCGGTGATCGTCGCGGTCCTCGGTGTCATCAACACCCTGGCCATGTCGGTCTTCGAGCGCTCCCAGGAGATCGGCATGCTCCGCGCGATCGGCCTGGACCGGACCGCCGTCAAGCGGATGGTCCGCCTGGAGTCCCTGGTGATCTCCCTGTTCGGCGGTGTGCTGGGCATCGGTCTGGGCGTGTTCTTCGGCTGGGCGGCCGGTGAGCTGCTCGGCACGAAGATGCCGACGTACGAACTGGTCCTGCCCTGGGACCGGATGACGGTCTTCCTGCTGCTGGCGGCGGTGGTCGGCATCCTGGCCGCGCTGTGGCCTGCCCGGCGCGCGGCCCGGCTGAACATGCTGACGGCGATCAAGGCCGAGTAGCGGCACGACGGACCGAGGGCCACGCTCCATCACGGAGCGGGGCCCTGGGGGCCTGCCTGACGATTCCCGCCTGCCGCGCTCCGGGCGGACGACGGGAATCGTCAGGCAGGCCCTTGCCGTGTCAGGAGTTCCAGGTGCGGGTGCGCAGCGGCAGGCCGGACCCGCCGGACTCCGGGGTGCGGACCGCCAGGACCTGGTTGACGCCGATGCGGTTGCGTTCGAAGGCGAGCGCGCAGGCGGCCATGTACAGGAGCCAGACGCGGGCGCGGCCGGAGCCGGTGAGGCGGGCCGCGCGGTCCCAGTCGGCCTCCAGGTTGGCGACCCACCGGCGCAGGGTGCGGGCGTAGTGCTCGCGGATCGACTCCACGTCCCGGACCTCGAAGCCGGCGCGCTCCAGCTGGGTGACGGTGGTGCCGATCGGGGCGAGTTCGCCGTCCGGGAAGACGTAGGCGTCGATGAACCGGTCGGTCTCGTACGCCGATTCGTCGTGCTGCGGGCGGCGGGCGATCTGGTGGTTGAGCAGCCGTCCGCCGGGCTTCAGCAGGGCGTACAGACTGTTCGCGTACTCCAGGTAGCGTTCGGCGCCGACGTGTTCGGCCATGCCGATGGAGGAGATGGCGTCGTAGGGGCCGTCCACGACGTCCCGGTAGTCCTGGACCCTGATCTCCACCCGGTCGGTCAGGCCCTCGTCCGCGACGCGCTTACGGGCGTACGCGGCCTGCTCCTGCGACAGCGTGACCCCGACGACGCTCACGCCGTGCTCGCGGGCAGCGTGGATGGCCATCGAGCCCCATCCGCAGCCGACGTCCAGCAGCCGCAGACCCTCCTTCAGACCGAGCTTGGCGCAGACGAGTTCGAGCTTGTCGCGCTGGGCGGACTCCAGGGTGCCGTCTTCCTCCCAGTAGGCACACGAGTAGATCATCGACGGCCCGAGGACGATCTCGTAGAAGTCGTTGCCGACGTCGTAGTGGTGGCTGATGGCCTGCTTGTCGCTGCGCCGTGTGTGCAGATGACGGCGCCGGCGGACCTCCTCGCGCGGCGGGGCGGGCGGGATCGGCGGTCCGGCGAGCTTCAGCAGCTCGCGCGCGGCGGCCCGTACCTCGGGGTCGCGCAGCGCCTGGGCGAGGCCGCGGGAGTCCTCCCCGCGCTCCCACACCAGCCCGGCCATGGCGTCGAGGGCGGTGTACAGGTCGCCCTCGACGTCCAGGTCTCCGGCGACCCAGGCGCGGGCGAGGCCCAGCTCGCCCGGTTTGAACAACATGCGGCGCAGGGCGCGGCGGTTGCGCACGACGAGTGTCGGCGCGTCCGGCGGCCCCGCCTGCGACCCGTCCCAGGCTCGTAGCCGCACCGGGAGCGGCACTCCCGTCATCTGCTCGGCAAGACTCCTCAGCCGCGACGCGGCTTCGGCCATGGCGCACCTCCGGTGAAAGGAATCGGCTGCCCGCTGGATCGTCTCCGTCCGGCTGGCAGGGAAACGACCCGGCACGCCGACGTCATTCCCCGCCGGGCGCTCCTGCCGACACGATGGCCGAACCGTCACACTCCCGCGTTAGCGCCGGGGACCCTGTTCGGTCAAGTCCCGAGATCCAGGGCCATGACCCGCTCGGACCGGAAGGCCCTAATGGAGGCAGAACACCCTGTTCGTCCCCTCTTCACCACTTTTGGATGTGAACTCCCATGACCCGTCTCGCCAGGTTCCAGCGCCTTGCCCTGCTCGCCGCTTCGACCACCGTCATCACCGGCGGCGTGCTGCTGCCCACCAGTGCCTTCGCCGCTCCGGCGACGCCCCCGGCCACCACGGCGACCGTCGCCGACGCCGCCACGCGGTGGACGCAGACCACCGACGAGTCGAGCGGCGTCACGGCCGAGCTTCCCGGGGACGCCCAGATGCAGAAATACACCGTGAACGGCATCAAGGGCCGCGCCTACCAGGTGGCGACCGACTACGGATCCATCGGCTTCATGGTCTACGACGCGCCGCGCGGCGGTGGCCAGTGGGACCTGAAGGGCAGTCTCAAGAACGCGCTCGACAACTACAACAAGGACTCCCGGTCCACCGACGACGTGCTCACCAGTCACGACGTCCGGGAAAGCGCCACGGACGGCGGCCAGCCCGTGGTCGACGCGGCCCTCTCCGCCGGTGACGGCACGGTCGGCCACACCCGCTTCGTCGACCTCGGCGACCACATGGTCCAGATCCTGGTCATGGGCACCAAGGACACGCAGAAGACCATGGACGCGGACTACCGGCAGTTCCTCAACCGCCTCCAGCTGCCGAGCGGCGCCACCAGCCGGTCCCTGTGACCCGGCCGACCGCTACAGGCGGCTCAGCATGAGCGTGAGGGCGTGCACCGCCTCCTCACGGTTGCGCCCCTGGCCGCCCGAGCGGGCGACGGTCGCCTGCATCAGGACCTGTCCTTTGCGGCCGGTGAGCTGCGTGTAGTACTCGTCCAGCTTCAGGCCCGTCGCGTCGACGACCTGGTGGCCCTCCTCGCCCGCCACCTCGTCGAAGCCCTTCAGCCCCGGAACGTCGACCGCGCGCACGTCCTCCCACTTCTGCTTGGTCGCGGAGTCGTACTCCGTCCGGCATCGCCGCGGGTCCGTGCGGAACCGGGCGATGCCCGCCGCGGCGGAGCCGGTGTCCCGGTGAACGATGACCGTCGACGTGTTGACCACCCTCCGGTCCGCGCTCTGGGCATCGCGCTCCAGGGCGGCCAGCATGTTCACCGGTGTCTGCACCACGAGGTAGCAGCTGCCGTCGGCGAACGACTCGGTGACGTCGTCGGTCTCGTAGGGAGTGCTGCGCACGTAGCCGGAGCCCCAGTCCGCGGGCTTCAGGGCCACGCGCTTCGCGAGCTCCCGGGCCTGTGCGGCGCTCTCGACGCGTTCGTGTCCCTGCTCGCGGCCGCCGAGCAGGATCACGAGCCCCACCACGATCGCCACCACGGCGGCGGCAGCACCGATGAGCGCGGGCGGCCTGAGCCACCAGGGGCGCCGAGGAGGCGGCTGACCGGAACCGGGGACCCCGACCAGGGGGCCGGGTGGCGGGCCGAGCGGCGGTTGCGAGCTCACGTGGCTCCTGTACCACCCGCGCTCGGGTCGCCGGGGCGCCGCGTGCAGAGATCACCCCACTGACGGCCCGATCGGCTCCCCCGGACGGTCCGGCGCACACGACGAAGGGGCCGCCCGCACCACGGATGGCGGGCGGCCCCTTCGGGCTGTCGGGTGACCGGAGGTCAGGAGGCCTTGGCCTTCTCCTCGGTCTTGGCGGCGGCGACCGGCGCCGGCTTGGCAGCCTCGTAGAACTCCTCGCGCGGGTTCTCCATGGCGCCGAGGGAGACGACCTCGCGCTTGAGGAACACGGCGAGGGTCCAGTCGGCGAAGACGCGGATCTTGCGGTTGAAGGTCGGCATCGCCATGCCGTGGTAGCCACGGTGCATGTACCAGGCGAGGCGGCCCTTGAGCTTGATCTTCACCTTGCCCATGACGATCATCGCCACGCCCTTGTGCAGGCCGAGACCGGCCACCGCACCCTTGTTGGCGTGCTCGTACTCCTTCTGCGGGAAGCCCCGCATACCGGAGATCACGTTGTCGCCGAGGACCCTGGCCTGGCGCAGCGCGTGCTGGGCGTTCGGCGGGCACCAGGCGTTCTCGTTGCCCGCCTTGCGGCCGACGAGGTCCGGGACCTGTGCGTTGTCACCGGCGGCCCAGATGTAGTCCGTGCCCTTGACCTGGAGGGTCGGCTCGCAGTCGACGTGACCGCGGGGGCCGAGGGGCAGGCCGAAGCGGGCGAGGGCCGGGTTCGGCTTGACGCCGGCGGTCCAGACGATGGTGTTGGAGTCGACCTCGAGGCCGTTCTTCAGCACCACGTGGCCGTCGACGCAGGAGTCCATGGAGGTGGAGAGGTAGATCTCCACGCCCCGGCTCTCCAGGTGCTCCTTGCCGTACTGGCCGAGCTTGGGGCCGACCTCGGGAAGGATCTTGTCCGCGGCGTCGACGAGGACGAAGCGCATGTCCTCGCGGGAGACGTTCTTGTAGTACTTGGCCGCGTCCCGGGCCATGTCCTCGACCTCGCCGATGGTCTCCGCACCCGCGAAGCCACCGCCGATGAAGACGAAGGTGAGCGCCTTGCGGCGGATCTCCTCGTCGGTCGTGGAGTCGGCCTTGTCCAGCTGCTCGAGGACGTGGTTGCGCAGGCCGATGGACTCCTCGATGCCCTTCATGCCGATGCCCTGCTCGGCGAGGCCGGGGATCGGGAAGGTGCGGGAGACCGCGCCCATCGCGATGACGAGGTAGTCGAAAGGCAGCTCGTACGCCTCGCCCACCAGCGGGGCGATCGTGGCGACCTTGCGGTCCTGGTCGATGGTGGTGACCCGGCCGGTGAGGACCTCCGCCTTCGGCAGCACGCGTCGCAGCGGGACGACGACGTGCCGAGGGGAGATGTTGCCGGCGGCGGCTTCGGGGAGGAAGGGCTGGTAGGTCATGTACGACCGGGGGTCGACGACCGTGACGGTCGCCTCGCCGTAGCGCATCTTCTTGAGGATGCGCCGAGCTGCGTACAGGCCTACGTACCCACCGCCTACTACGAGGATCCTGGGACGCTCCGTGGTGCTCATGCCATCGAGTATCCACCCGGCCCAGGAGGGGTGCTCGTGCGCCCCTTCACAAGCTCCGACAGGCCCTGTGCTAAACTCCGCGGCCCGCGTGACGCAGGTCATGGCGCCGAGGGGGAACCCCTGGGCGGTCTGACCCGTTGTCAAGGCCGCGTGAGCTGCCTCTCTGGGCATCCGGGGTGATTGTGAGCGCCTCGCAACACCACCGGAGCACCCCCTTCCGAGCCCCTTCTGCACTCACCGTCTGAACATGTTCAAACGGCCTGGCAGCCCCCGGAAGGGCCAACCGGCCCCTTTTCACGGTTCCATGAGGCGGAATTCCTTGTGAAGAACTTCACGAAGTTTTCCGGCCGGCCGTCACCGAGGGCCCCCTGGGGGCCCCTCGGTCCCGCTCAGACGTTATCCGACCTGCTCAGCCGATGGCTACTACCCAGTAACAAAAGAGAGCTAAGCCACCGACCACGCGATGCCGTCGAGGATGTCGTGCTCGCTGACGACGGCCTCCTCGGCCCCGATCCGCTCCATGATCGCGAGCAGCACGAGGGCTCCGGCGCCGATGACGTCGACCCGGCCCGGGTGCATGGACGCGATCGCCGCGCGCTCGGCGTGCGTGGAGCGCAGCAGCCACTCGGTGATCTCGCGGACGCGGTCGCGGGAGACGCGGGAGTGGTGGATGCGCGCGGAGTCGTACTCGGGCAGGTCCTGGGCGATCGCGGACACGGTGGTGACCGAGCCGGCCAGGCCGACCAGGGTGTGCGTCTCGCGCAGCGGGACCGTCTCCTCGGCCAGGTCCAGCGCGGCCTCGATGTCGGCCCGCATCGCGGCGATCTGCTCCGCGGTGGGCGGGTCGCTCACCTTGCCGTCGTGCACCAGGTGCCGTTCGGTCATCCGCACGCAGCCGACGTTCACGGACCGCGCGGCCCGTACGTGGTCGTCGCCCACGACGAACTCGGTGGAGCCGCCGCCGATGTCCACCACCAGGTAGGGCTTGGTGAGGTCCTCGCGGCCCTTCAGTTCCTTCGTGGCACCCGTGAAGGAGAACTCGGCCTCCTGGTCACCGCTGATGACCTCGGGCTCGACACCGAGGATGTCCACGACACCGCGCACGAAGTCGTCCCGGTTCTCGGCGTCCCGGGAGGCGGAGGTGGCGACGAACCGCACCTTGGCGGCGCCGAGTTCGCGGATGACGTCCGCGTACTCACGGCAGGCCGCGAAGGTCCGCTCCAGCGCCTCGGGCGCCAGCCGGCCGGTGCGGTCCACGTCCTGGCCGAGCCGCACGATCGTCATGCGCCGGTCCAGCTCCAGCAGCTCGCCGGTGGCCGGATTGACGTCGGCGACGAGCAGCCGGATGGAGTTCGTACCGCAGTCGACGGCGGCGACGCGGGTGAACCTCTCGGCGACCAGAGGCCGGTGGGCGAAGGAGCCGCGGCGGTCCTCGGTGAGGTCGAGGACCACGCCGTCCACGCCCGGGTGCTCGTCCGCGGGATCGGGCGCCTTGAGCGGCTGCACGCACGGCCCCTTGCGCCACCACTCCGGCAGCATGGCGATCGCCTCGTCGCCGAGCGGGTTCACGCCCGGGCCGGCAGCCAGCGAGTGGGCCACGAGGACGTGCAGGCACTTCACCCGGTCCGGCATGCCGCCCGCGCTCGGGAAGCCCTCCAGGACCTCGATCTCGTCCCGGCGCCGGATGTAGTCCTCGTGCGCGGCCCGGTACGCGGCGGCCAGCTCGGGGTCGTTCTGCAGCCGCTCCGTCATCTCCTTCATGACGCCGTCCGCCTCCAGCGTGCCGATCGCCGAGGCGGCGCGCGGGCACGTCAGGTAGTACGTCGTCGGGAAGGGAGTGCCGTCCGGCAGCCGCGGAGCGGTCTCCACGACGTCCGGCTGTCCGCACGGGCACCGGTGCGCGATCGCCCTCAGCCCGCGCGGCGGACGCCCGAGCTGCTGCTTGAAGGCCTCGACGTCCGCGTCGGTCGGCTCGGTACGCGGAGTGGGCGGCGGAGGCGTTTCCATGACTGTCTTCAGCTGTCTTTCTGTCGGTTCACTGGTCGGAGGCGTCGGACTTGTCGACCCCGTCCCAGACGTTCGCGTACCAGGGCCGGTGGGCGGCCCTGAGGTCGGCGCGGGACTGCTTGGCCGCGCCCGGGTCGATCACGACGTATCCGGTCTCCCCGGGCATCACATAGTGCAGCCGGCGCCGGATCTGCTGCTCGGCATAGGCGTCGTCCTGCCAGCGCGCCTTGAGGTCGCGCAGCTGTTCCACGCGCTTGCGGGCCTGCTCCTGCTGCCGCTGCTGGTCGGCGATCTCGGCGCGCTGGGAGACGTACTGCCGCATCGGATAGGCGAGCGCGACGATCAGCGAGCAGAGCACGAGCGCCAGCAGTGCGGCGCGGCCGGTGAGGCGGGAGCGGCGGGCCTGCCGCTTGGTCTGGGAACGGTAGACGCGGGCCGCCGTCTGCTCGCCCAGCAGCTTGAGCCTGGTCGCGGTGGAGAACCGGTCCCGGTCCTTCACGGCCATGTCCCCGCCTCCCCTTCACACGTGCGTACGTCCCCGCACACGGTACGGGACCGGGTACGGGGACGTACGTACGACTGGCTAAGGCTTAGCCCGAGATGGGTCAGCCCTTGGAGATCTCCAGGCCGCCCTTGCTGTGCCTACTGGTTCGCAGTGCGAAACCGCGGGAACGCGCTGCGGCCGGCGTACACCGCGGCGTCGTCGAGGATCTCCTCGATGCGCAGCAGCTGGTTGTACTTGGCGACGCGCTCGGAGCGGGCCGGGGCGCCGGTCTTGATCTGGCCGCAGTTGGTGGCGACGGCCAGGTCGGCGATGGTGACGTCCTCGGTCTCGCCGGAGCGGTGGGACATCATGCACTTGAAGCCGTTGCGCTGGGCCAGCTCGACGGCGTCCAGGGTCTCGGTCAGCGAACCGATCTGGTTCACCTTCACGAGCAGGGCGTTGGCGGTGCCCTCCTCGATGCCGCGGGCCAGGCGCTCCGGGTTGGTGACGAACAGGTCGTCGCCGACCAGCTGGACCTTGTCGCCGAGCTTGTCGGTGATGACCTTCCAGCCGGCCCAGTCGTCCTCGAACAGCGGGTCCTCGATGGAGACGAGCGGGTAGGCCGCCACGAGCTCCTCGTAGTACTCCGTCATCTCGGCGGCCGAGCGGGACTTGCCCTCGAACTCGTACTTGCCGTCCTTGTAGAACTCGGACGCGGCGACGTCGAGCGCGAGCGCGATCTGCTCGCCGGGGATGTAGCCGGCCTGCTTGACGGCCTCCAGGATGAGGTCGAGCGCCTCACGGTTGGAGCCGAGGTTCGGGGCGAAGCCGCCCTCGTCGCCGAGGCCGGTGGACAGGCCCTTGCTCTTCAGGACCTTCTTCAGCGTGTGGTAGACCTCGGTGCCCCAGCGCAGGGCCTCGGAGAAGGACTCCGCGCCGATCGGGGCGATCATGAACTCCTGGATGTCCACGTTGGAGTCGGCGTGCGAGCCGCCGTTCAGGATGTTCATCATCGGCACCGGCAGCAGGTGCGCGTTCGGGCCGCCCAGGTAGCGGAAGAGCGGGAGGTCGCTGGCCTCGGAGGCGGCGTGGGCGACGGCGAGGGAGACGCCGAGGATGGCGTTGGCGCCGAGGGAGCCCTTGTTGTCGGTGGCGTCCAGGTCGAACATGGCCTGGTCGATCAGGCGCTGCTCGGTGGCGTCGTAGCCGACCAGCTCCGGGCCGATCTGCTCGATGACGGCGAGGACGGCCTTCTCGACACCCTTGCCCTGGTAGCGGTTCGGGTCACCGTCGCGCAGCTCGATGGCCTCGAAGGCGCCGGTGGAGGCGCCGGACGGGACGGCGGCACGACCCGTGCTGCCGTCGTCGAGGCCGACCTCGACCTCGACCGTGGGGTTGCCTCGGGAGTCCAGGATTTCCCGGGCTACGACGACGTCGATGGACGGCACGAGCATCTCCTTCGTGGATGTGACGCTGGTTGTGCGGGGCTTGTGTGCCTTGCGCCTAGAGCCTAACCGTCCCGGGGGCGTCGGCCACCGACCGACCGACCCGTGGACAGCGAGGGACAGGGAGACCGTACCTATTGTTCACGCTCGGAACAAAGGGGCTGGTGGATGAGGCCGGTCGAAGAGTGGGGAACAGGCGGGGAGACAGAGGGGAAACGGGGCGGAGAGCAAGGTGGCGACACAAACAACCCCGCCCCGGCGCGTACGGGGGAACACGCGCCGGGGCGGGGAGCCCGTGGGGGACGGGGGGGGGAAGACCCTCACGAGGCCCTCAGTGTGGGGGCAGGCCTTGTGAGAGCGCTGTGGTTCCGATGGGAGCCAGGTGTCACTTCAGGTGCAGCTGCTGGCCCGGGTAGATGAGGTTCGCGTCCTCGACGATGTCCTTGTTCAGCTCGAACAGCTTCTTCCAGCCGCCCTTGACCTTGTGCTTCTCGGCGATCGTGCTGAGGGTGTCACCCTTGACGACCTTGTACTCGCCGTCACCCTTCTTGACCTTCTTGCCGGTCGGGGTGGTGACGGTCTTGCTCGCGGCCGGGCGCTCGGCGGAGCGGGAGGCGGCCTGCTGCTCGGCGGCGCGGGTGGTGGTCATGGCGGTCTTCGAGGAGCCGCTGCTCGACGGGGCCGCCGCGGTGCCGCTGTACGGGGTGCTCGACAGGCCCGTGCCGCAGACCGGCCAGGCGCCCTTGCCCTGGGAGGCGAGGACCTTCTCGGCGACGGTGATCTGCTGCTGCTTGGTGGCCAGGTCGGCGCGGGCGGCGTAGGCCGTGCCGCCGTAGGCGGCCCAGGTGGAGGCGGAGAACTGCAGGCCGCCGTAGTAGCCGTTGCCCGTGTTGATCGACCAGTTGCCGCCGGACTCGCACCGGGCGACCGCGTCCCACTCGGAGGCGGTGGCGGCGGAGGCGTTGCCGGCCGCCATCAGCGGGGCGGCGATGGCGGCGCCGGTGACACCGGCGAGCGCGATGACACGGGTGGCCTTGAACGGACGACGGTGCTTGCCCTTGCCGGAGAACAGCATGGATCGATCCCCTCACCGACGCCTGCGAGGTGAGCTGTCGGGTTCGGGCCGGTTGAGTTGCCCGGCCGCGGCCCTTACGGGACGCGGCTTCACCCCAAGCCGGTGCCGGCATCAACTGCCGGTCCCGGCGCTTACCTTGGGTCCCCCGCTCCTGCCTACGGCGCATGACGCGACGACTGTTCCCGGGCGGCCGCTGGCAGGACTCGGCGTTGCGGATGCCGGGGCTCGTGGTGACGAGCGGCCTTGACCGTAGACAGGCGATCGGCGGAATTTCAAAGACGATCAGGGCTTCTGAGACTCATCCCACACTTTCGCCAAAACGGACATTAGGCGTTAAGTGGGGCGTCAACTCTCGCTACTTATCGCCCTTTTCGGCACCGACTTTCAGGGTCTGACCGGCACTGATGTGGTTCGGGTCGGCACCGACGGCCTTCTCGTTCTTGGCGTAGAGCGCGCGCCATCCGCCCTCGAGGTCAAGGGAGTCGGCGATGGAGGCCAGGGTGTCGCCCTCACGGACGGTGTAGGTGTCCGCGTCACGGCCGGCGTGGCGACCCGGCGGGGTGTCGTTCTGACCGTTTGTCGCGCTTTCGTCCGCACTGGCACCGCGGTGACGTCCGCCACTACCGAGGGCGCCGGTGTCGACCAGGCTCCAAGAGCCGCTGGTCTGCCACGAATTGTCCGAGTCTTCCGTTGCGGGATCCGTGGTGACGGACTCGCCCCCCTGGACGTCCCCGGAGTCGGGCGATGCGGATTTGTCGGACTTGGGAGTGTCCGTGCTCTTGCCGGAGTCCTTGGAGTCGGCGTCCTTGTCGGCGCTCGGGGACGGCTTGCTCTTCGCATCCGAGGAGGAGTCGGACGAGGGCGACGAGGCGGACGAATCCGGCAGGTCGGATGAGTCGGAATTCTTCCCGGAATCGGAATCGCCGTCCGAGTTGGACGAGTCCGAGGACTTGGAGGAGTCACCGGAGTACGCCGAGCCCGAGTCGGAGCCCGAGACGCCCGTGTCGACGTCCACGGAGCCGGACTTCGAGGTCATGCCGGCGAGCAGGGCGCAGGTGGCCCAGGGGGTGGTGCCCTGGTCGGCGAGGATCTTCTCGGCGACGGCGATCTGCTGCGAACGGCTTGCCTGGTCGGCGCTGGAGGCGTACGCCGCGCCGCCGTACTTGTCCCAGTCGTCCTGGGATATCTGCAGGCCGCCGTAGTAGCCGTTGCCGGTGTCGGCGCTCCAGGAGCCACCGCTCTCGCACTCGGCCACCTTGTCCCACGTGGTGCCGTCGGCCGCGTTGGCGCTCGCCGCGCCGAGGAGCGGGATGGCGATGGCGGAGCCGGTCACGCCGGCCGCGACGAGCAGGGCCGGAGCCTGACGGGGGCGACGGTGACGACCGTTCCCGGAGAGCATGCGGAAGCCTTTCGTGCGACAGCGGGGCCGGCGTGGCGGATGGAACTCGGGGGCCACGCTGATGAGTGAACGTATCGGCAGACGATCACTTGTCACAAGTTAATGCCGCGCAGATCACGTGAAGATCACAGAAGAGAGTGCCTGTCATGTTCGGCTGTACGAACGTCTGCCCGTGTCCGGCCTGTTCGAGCCGCGCTCAGGGGACGGGCGTGAACTCCACGGGGAGGGTGCGCAGGCCGCGCATGATGAGCCCGCCGCGCCAGCGCAGTTCGGCCGGGTCCGCCCCGAGCCGCAGGTCGGGCAGGCGGGTGAGGAGGGTGGCGAGCGCGGTCTGCCCCTCCAGACGGGCGAGCGGGGCGCCGAGGCAGTAGTGGATGCCGTGGCCGTAGCCGAGGTGCTGGTTGTCCCGGCGGGACAGGTCCAGGACGTCCGGGTCGGCGAACCGCTCCGGATCCCGGTCGGCGGCGGCGAGTACGACGAGCACCGGGTCCCCGGCGGCGATGTCCTGCCCGCCGATGGTGAGCGGCCGGGTGGCGAACCGCCAGGTGGCCAGCTCCACCGGGCCGTCGTAGCGCAGGAGTTCCTCGACCCCGGTCTCCAGGAGGTCCCTCTCCCCGGCGGCCAGGGACCGCTGCAGGCGGTGGCGCTGCTCGGGGTGGGTGAGCAGGGCGTAGGTGCCGTTGCCGATCAGGTTCACGGTGGTCTCGAACCCGGCGAACAGCAGGATGAAGGCCATCGCGGCGGCCTCGTTCTCGGTGAGGTGCTCGCCGTGGTCGGAGGCGCGGATGAGGCCGGAGATCAGGTCCTCGCCCGGGGTCGGCTCGGCGGGCAGCGCCTCGCGCTTGCGGTGGATGAGGTCGGCGAGATACCCGCGCATCTTCTTGACGGACCGGGCGACCCCGCCCCGCGGCCCTCCCCCGTGTCGGATCATCATCCCCGCCCAGTCCCGGAATTCGTCCTGGTCCTCGCGCGGCACGCCGAGCAGGTCGCAGATCGCGTAGATGGGGAGCGGGAACGCGAACTCGTGGATGAGGTCGGCCGAGCCCCGCTTCGCGAACCGGTCGATGAGGTGGTCGGTCAGCTCCTGCACCCGGGGCGCGAACTCGGCGACCCTGCGGGGCGTGAACGCCTTGCTGACCAGCCGACGCAGACGGGTGTGGTCCGGCGGGTCGATGTTCAGCAGGTGCGTCATCAGCTCGGCCTTGCGCTCGCCCGGGATACCGGTCTTCCCCTTGGCGTGCGCGGGCTCGTCGTGATGCGCCGGGTTCTTGCTCAGCCGCTGGTCGGCGAGGGCCTGCTTGGCATCGGCGTACCGCGTGACCAGCCAGGCCTCGACCCCGCTGGGCAGCCGGGTCCGGTGCACGGGGGCGTGCTCGCGGAGCCAGGCGTAGGCGGGGTAGGGATCGCTGGCGAACTCCCAGGTGAAGAGGTCGGGGGCGGCCGGGGGGTGGGGGTCGTTGGTCACTCCTTGACGGTATCCGGCTTCCCGGACGTCTCGCCGAGCGCCTTCAGCGCGGCGGGGTGGCCCATGGCGGCGGCTTTGCGGTACCAGGCCAGGGCTCCCGGGTTGCTGCCCTGCTTCTTCAAGAGGGTGGCGAGCAGAAAGGCGCCATAGGCGTCACCGAGTTCGTACGCCTTGCGATACCAGGTGACGGCCTCGTCGACCCGGCCCTGCTGCTCCAGCAGGAACCCGAGGTGGGCCGCTTGCATGGCTGTCCCGTTCTCGGCGTCCTCGCGACAGTAGCGTTCGGCCTCCTCGAGCGACTGGTTGAACGGGCGCACGAGCGCGTGGTCGGCCCTGTGGTCCCCGGCAGCGGCGGCACGCCGGAACCAGACCTCGGCCAAGGGCTCCTCGTCCGACGCCCGATGCAGCGCTCCATAGCTCATCGCGACCTCGGTACGGCCCACCACCATCGCCGCGTCGTACCACTCGGCGGCGCCATCGTGGTCCCCGGCCCCGAACAGCAGATCGCCCAGGAGGTGGGCGGCCTCCCCGTTTCCCCTGTTGGCCCCCCACCGCAGCCATCGCGCCGCCCACTCTCGCAGCAGCTTGCCGAGCAGTGTCGCCGCCTCCGCGTCCCCCGCCCACGCCGCCGTCTCCAGAAACGGCTCCGCCTGCTTCTCATGACCGCGCTCCACCAGCAGCCGCCCGAGGTGTCCCGCCGCCTTGGCCATCCCGGCCTCGGCCGCCCTCCGGAACCAGACCTCGGCCTCCTCCCCGGCCCCCAGACTCTCCTCCAGCAGCCCGAGCCGATACATCGCCGCCTTGTCCCCGCCCTCGGCCGCGTCCCGGAACGCGGTCCGCGCCAGCGCGGCCACCGTCTCGAAGTCGTACGCATCGTTCTCGCGCGCGACCTCCACCGCCCGATGCCACAGCGCCACGCTCACCGGCGGAAGGCCGCCGTCCTCCTCCGCCATCTCCACGAGACAGGCCGCGGCCTCCCATGCCCGCGGCCCGCCGCGCCGCAGCAACGGCAGCACCCCGAACCGCTCCTCCGCCGCCCACGCGAACGCCTCCTCCGCCGACTCCCGGTCCAGCCCGGCAGGAACCTCGTGCGTCTGGTGCACCTGCAGGATCAGGTCCTGCGGCAACGGCCCCCTGAGCCCGCACCGCGCCAGATCGACCGTCGCCCGCACCAACGCGTGCCCGCGCGGGTGCCGGTCGGGGCGCCGGGCACGCCGCCACTCGTCCCAGAGCAGCGGGGTGACGGCGAGATAGGCCGCGACACCCTCCGGGCCACTGCGCCAGACGGCCTGCGCGAGCCTCGGGTCCCCCGCCCCCTCCGCCCTCCCCCGCTCCGCCTGGCTCCAGTCGCGCGGCAGCTCCACGAACTGCGCCAGGTCCAGCACCCGGCCGCGTGACGTCTGCCGGTGCTCGTCGTAGGCGTCCTCGCGCAGCGTGGCGAGTACGACCACGCCCTGCCCGGTCAGCCGTGCCAGCAGCCGTGGCTCCAGGCCGCCGTCGCCGAGGTGGCCGTCGAGGTCGTCCAGCCACAGCACGCACCGGTCCGGCCGGCCGCGCAGCAGGTCGGGCAGGCCCCGCAGGTCCGCGTGCCGGGCCGGTGCGTACACCCGGGCCGTCGGGAGCACGGTGGCCAGGGCCGCCAGCGCCGTACGCGACTTCCCGGCGAACGGCTCCCCGAGGACGACCACCAGCCCGCCCTCCGCCACCGCCGAGCCGACGGCGCCGTCCATGTCCCGCTCGACGTAGGGCGGCAGCTGGGGCAGCCCCTTCGTACGCCGGGCCGGCCGCACCCCGTGGGCGAGCGGTTCCAGTTCACCGGCCGTCGGCCAGTCGGCCGGGCTGGAGTGGGCGTGGGTCGGCTGGGCGCCGTAGGTGTTCTGTACCTGGACGCCGATGACCTGCCCGTGGAAGGTGCCGCTCCGGAAGTCGACGTGGTCCCCGGGGAAGGGCGGACTCTGATCCGGCTTCTGGCCCGGGCCCGGGCCAGACGTTCGTCCCGCGTCCGGGGCGGGGGCGAACTCCTCTATCAGGCGTCGTAGTTGCTCAGCAGCCACATCTCTGTCCGGTGCATGGTCGAGCGTCATGCGCACGCGCGTGAACCAGACCTTCTGCTCCAGCTCCGTGAGACCGGCCGCCGGCCACGGGTCGACGCGGAGTTCGGTCTCGTAACCGGGAGCGCCGTTGCCCTTGAACCAGGCCGCGAACGCCTTCCGCACCCGGGCCCACTCCACCGGGTCCCGCCTCGCCACGAGGACCTCGGCCCCCACGCTCGCCAGCTCCGACTCCAGCCTCACGCACGCCCCCACACCTCACGACCACGTTCAGGTCAACGGTACTGAGGCACAAGGGCTCTGACGCCCTGTAAGCAATCAGCCCTCCGTCTCCTTGATCGCGTCCCGGTACACCCGAGCCGCCGCCCGCAGCGCCGCCTCCGGGTCGACGCCCTGCGCCTCGGCGCGCACCGCCAGTGCCAGCAGTTCGTAGCCGATGCCCTCCCCCTGCGGCAGTGGGACGTCCAGGCCTGCCATACGGGCGCGGGAGGCGAGTTTGGCGGTGAGGGCGAGGCCGGGCTGGCCGAGGGGGACGCCCTCGGTGACCGAGGTGCGCCGCTTCTCCTCGGCCTTGGTGCGCAGCCAGTGCTCCTTGACGTCCTCCGGGGTCTCGGCCGTCTCGTCGCCGAAGACGTGCGGGTGGCGATGGATCAGCTTGGCGACGATGCCGCCGGCCACGTCGTCGACGGAGAACGGCGCGTCCGGGTCCTCCTCGGCGATGCGGGAGTGGAAGACGACCTGGAGCAGGACGTCGCCCAGCTCCTCGCGCAGCTCGTCGCGGTCTCCGGCCTCGATCGCCTCGACCAGTTCGTACGCCTCCTCGATGCCGTACTTCGCCAGACCCTTGTGGGTCTGCCGGGACGACCAGGGGCATTCGGCGCGGATGCGGTCCATGACCTGGACGAGGTCGAGGAGGCGGGCGCCGGGCAGGTCGTAGGAGGCGGGCAGCAGCTCCAGCTCCGGCATCCGCACCCGGCCGGAGCCGGCCAGGCGGGCCAGTCCGTCGGTGAGGGCGGGCTCTCCCTCACCGGTGGCAACGACCACCACCGTCCGCCCGCCGGCGCAGGCGTCGACCAGCTCCTGGGCGGTGGGGGACGCCTGCGCCACCGATATCCCGGCCTCCCGCAGATACGGCAGCTGCGGGTGTGCGCCGTCCGCGCACAGCACGGCGTCGGCGGCGCGCAGCGCCTGCCAGGCGGGCCAGGACAGCAGGCCGGGCGCGACACGGTGGCTGGTGGTGAGCAGGACGATGCGGCCGGGGGCGGCTTCGGGGCTGGTTGCGTTCACCATGCGAACGTAACCCACGGCGAAGAGGGGCGGGATCGGTTGTCCACAGCGGCGGGGGTGTCGTGTGATCGTATGACCGGCGGTTGTCCACAGGTCGCTTCCGTACCGTTACGGCACCCCGGAGCCCGCCCGCTACGCCGTCTGCTGCTCTCCCGCCGTCACCTCCCGCACCCACGGCGTCTTGGCGTCCACCCGGCTGCTCTTCTGCACGTCCCAGGAGCCGTAGCGCGGGTTGAGGTCGACGCGGAGTTCCCCGGAGGCCTTGGACAGGGCCTTCCAGAAGGCGGGCTGGGTGGTGTCCGTGCCGAGCTTCGCGGCGAGCTTCTGTGCCTCGAGCTGGAGGCGGAGGTTGTCGTCCAGGCGCTCGGGCGCGATGCCGTACTTCTGCAGCCAGGCCGTCTCCAGCCCCTTGGCGCCGCCGGCCTGCTGCTCCAGGCCGGTGCGCATCTGCAGGACCTCCTTGCGGCTGACCGTGATCCCCTCGTCCTGCGCGGCGCGGTGCAGCACCCGGTCGAGGACCATGTTGTGCAGGGTGTCGCGGGTGAGGCTGCTGGTGGAGGCGAGGACCTGCTGGTACTGGGTCTCGTCCGGCACCGCGGCGCGCTGCGCCTTGCGCACCTCGCTGACCCGGTTCTCCAGCTGGGCGACGGTGATCCGCTGCCCTCCCACGACGGCCGCAGCGCCGGGGTGCGCATCGTTTCCGCAGGCGGCGAGGAGGGGGGCCGCGGCGGCGATCGCGGCGGAGAGGACGAGCGCGGTGCGACGGCGGCGGTGCAAGGAAACCTCCCGAGGAGATTGTGCGACGGTGCACAAAGTCTTGCGGTGATCGATGGTAGGCAGCGGCTCAGCTCTGGCCAACCCATTCGACCAACGATTCATCACGACTTCAGGCACCGCCGCGCGCACCGGCCGCGCCGTCGTCAGCCGGTGACGGCCACCGGCGCGTCCCACGCGTCACGGTCGACGGTGAGCGTGACGCCGCCGTGCGCCTCCTTGCTGTTGACCATGTACTGGTGGGCGCGGCTGTGGCCGGTGAACTGGGTGGCGCCCCACGGCCAGTCCGCGGTGGTGGTGTTCTGCTTGTCCCACAGCGCGTACCAGAGGTTGCCGGGCAGGTCGGTCTTGTCGGTGGCGGTGGCGACGGCCTTGGCGCTGGAGCTGGTGAAGCCGTAGTAGCCGGCGCGGTAGGTCTTGGCGTGCA
This sequence comes from Streptomyces sp. NPDC001450, assembly GCF_053597295.1. NCBI lineage: Bacteria > Bacillati > Actinomycetota > Actinomycetes > Kitasatosporales > Streptomycetaceae > Streptomyces > Streptomyces sp. NPDC001450. Next base: position 108,488 of record NZ_JBSFHY010000029.1, on the reverse strand, counting down.
GGCCCTTGTCGAAGGCGCGCACGTAGGTCAGCACGGCGTCGTTGCACGCCTTGTTCGTGCTGTCGTACGCCTCCATGTCGAGGTAGATCGGGCTGCCCGCCTTCATGCCGAGCGCGGACGCCTTGGCGACGGCGTCCGCCGCGTCTGAGGCGCCGAGGGAGGCCGCGGTGGTGGCGGTCAGCTTCTCCGGGTTGGAGCCGGACTGGCAGGGCGGCTGGGCGCCGACGTAGATCGGGATCAGCTTCCAGCCCATGGCGGTGACGTCCGTGACCCACTTGGACGTGAGGTTGGGCTGGTTGCAGCCGCGGTTCTTGCCGCCCACGTAGACGGCGGCGGCGCCGTAGAAGCCGGTGTGCCAGGCCTTCATCGTGGCTTCGGAGGGCGCGGTGCAGGTGTCGAAGGCGCGGCCGGTGAACGTCTTCTGCGCGGGCCAGGTGGTGGCGGCCATGGAAGTCTGCGCGGCGATGCCCGCACCGGCGACGACGGCCGTCCCGGCCACCGCCCACGTGACGTACCTGCGCTTCTTCGACTGCCGATGGCCGGCCATGAAACCCCACCCCTGCTCGTACGTGCCTGGCGAAAAACGAAGCGCAACCTATCGGTGCCGCCCCCGCCTTCGGGAAACGTAATCACCCGAAGATCACAAGAATTCCTCAGGGAACGGCAAAATCTATCCGCGCACCTGTCCCAGCCACTGCAGGGTGCGGCGGATCTCCGCGGCCAGCGGGTGACCCGGGCCCTGGAAGCGTTCGACATCCATGAGCAGCCGGGCGAGCGTGTCGTGGGCGGCCGGGCGGTCGCCGAGCGCGAGCAGCAGGTGGCCGATGCGGCGCCGCACGTCGTGGGCGAGCTGCGGGTCGCCGGAGACGTACTGGTTCTCGTAGTACGGCAGCAGCGCGCGGTACTCGGCGAGCGCGGCCGCCGGTTCGCCGAGCTGCTCCAGGCACTGGGCGGCCTCGTAGCGGAAGCGCAGGGACTGCGGGTCGGCCTGGCCGGCCTCGGCGGCGCGTTCGTCACCGAGGCGGCGCAGTTCGGGCAGGGCGCGCCGGTACTGGCCGTCGTCCATGAGGGTGGCCGCGTACTGCTTGCGCAGGGTGCGCACGACCGGGGAGTGCTCGCCGTGCTGTTCGGCCGCGGCGGGCAGGATCGCGCCGAGTATGTCGACGGCCTGGGTGATGCGGCCCTCCCCGAGGAGCCGCTTGACCTCGTCGACGGCGGCGGCGACGTCGGGCTTCTCGGCCGTGTTCGGCACGGGTGTCACGGGGGCGGGCTGGGGCGCGGGCGTCCGCGCGCGGTCCGGCCACGGGGCGTGCGGACGCAGGAAGGGGCGCGTGGGGTCCAAAGGCGCCCCGGTGGGCATCCCGCGCGCGGGCAGGAGCAGCGCCAGGTGCTCGTACACCTCCTGCGCGGAGGCCGGCCGGTGCTGCGGGTCCTTGGCGAGCAGGCGCAGGACCAGAGCTTCGAGCGCCTCGGGGACCTCGGGGCGGATACGGCGCACGGGCAGCGGGGGCTCGTACAGGTGCCGGTGCAGCACGCCGAGCGCCGTGGACCCGGCGAACGGCACGTCGCCGCTGAGCAGTTCGTGCATCAGCACCCCGAGCGCGTACAGGTCGGTGTAGGGGCCGACCGCACCGCCCATCGCCTGCTCGGGCGCCATGTAGGCGGGCGAGCCGATCGGCGAGCCGGTGTGGGTGAGGCGGGTGGTGTCGGTGTCCATGACCGAGGCCACGCCCAGGTCGAGAACCGTGACCGTGCCGTCCTGCTTCACCATCACGTTGCGCGGCTTGAGGTCGCGGTGCACGATCGGCACGGCGTGCACGGCGCTCAGCACGGCGCACAGTTGCGCGGCCACCGCGACCGCCCACTGCCACGGGTACGGGTCGTGCTCGGCGAGGTGGTCGGAGAGGTCGGCGCCGTCCACGTACTGCATGACGAGGAACAGCTCCTCGCCCTCGCTGCCCGCGTCGTGCACCGTGACCAGGCCCGGGTGGTCCACCTGTGCGGTGACCCGGCACTCGCGCACGAAGCGGCGGCGCAGTTCGTCCGCCTCCTGCCCGGCCACCTTGTCGGGGCGCAGCAGCTTCACCGCCACGCGCCGGTCGAGCCGCTGGTCGTACGCCGTCCAGACCTGGCCCATGCCGCCCTGCCCGATGAGCGTGGACAGTTCGTACCGGCCGGCGACGACACGTCCTGTCGCCACGGTCACCGTCCGCCCTCGTGTCCGGCGTCCTGCCTGCCCTCGTCACGGCCGTCCTGGTGGCCGTCGTGCTTGCGCAGGTAGTCGCTGAGCTCGTCCAGTTCGGCACGCACCTGCTCGATCCGGGCCGGTGCCGGACGCTGGGGCGGCGGGGTCGCCAACGGGGGCCGCGGGACGGGCGTGTGTGCCATCGGGGGCGTGACGGGCGGGGACGGCACGGGCGCCGGGGTCTGCGCCCCGTTCGTCGCCGTGAACGGCGACGGAGGCTGCGGATAGCCGTACCCGGACAGCGCCCGGCCCGCCTCGTACGCCTTCCGGACCTGCTGGAAGTGCCGGATGTCCGCCACCAGGTAGTACACGAGCACGAGGGGCAGGACGCCGAGGATCAGGACCATCCCCAGGTAGCCGCCCGAGGTGTGGACCTCCTCGCCGGGCTCGCTGCCCAGCAGCACGATGGCGAGGAAATCGGCCGCCAGCACCGCCACGAACAGGCCCCAGTCCAGCGACTTGCGCGTGACGGCGGCCAGCCGCAGCAGCATCGCCCAGGTCAGGAAGCCGAGGCTGAAGATCCCGATCGCCACGAACAGCACACGCATGAAGACCAGCCACCCGGTGTGGGGCGGCTGCTTCACCGGCCGTGCGTAGCCGTGGCCCTGCATGACTGCTCCTGATGCCTGACATGGGTGTGCGCGTCCGCCCGGCGTGCTCGGCCGGGCGGACAACACCGCTCGTGCGATGGTCGCTTCGAGCATATGGCCCGACGCGGACAACCGGCCCGGGTTGTACCGAACCGTTGTCCGGGCACCGCGGTCAATCAGGCGCGACGGTGCCGTCCGTGAGCCCGTCGTACATCCCGCGCACGAGCTGCTCCCCGAGCCGGCTCGCGTGGCGCAGTGCCCGCTCGAACTCGTCGAGTGCGCGGAAACGCGCGCCGTAGCGCCGTTGTTCGTCGAGCGGGAGCCGGGGCAGCTGCAGGCGGCGCACGTCCAGGCGCGTGGCCGTGGACGCGTAGCTGCTGGCCTGACGGTGGTTGGCCGTACCGCGCAGGAAGCCGGCGAGGAACCAGGGATCGAGCGACGTGGGATCGGGGCGCAGCAGCACGAGACTGCGCCCGAGGGCGGCGCCCCCCGTCGCCTCGTCGATCACGCGCGCCACCGAACCACCGCCGAGCACCGGTACGACGACGTCGCCCGGCTCGGTCAGCACGGCCTCCTCGTCGCTCTCCGGAAGCGTCCCGGAGGGTTCCGTTCCGGCGAGCACGTCATGGTCGGTGAGAACGGGCACGCGCGCGTGGCCGCCGTTTCCGCCGGTGCGCAGCACCAGCGCGCCCCCGCGCGCGAGTTCGCCGACCGTGGTGAGCGGCCAGCGCACGGGCGAGGCCGGATCGGCGGGGGGCGGGGTGAGGTCGGCGGTCAGCCGCAGGGTCGCACCGAGCCGCTCACGCACCGCCGCGAGCTGCTCCACGCCGTCGGCCACGGCCGGGGGCGGCAGATGGCGGGCGGGGGCGAGGTCCACGTCGTCGTCGAGCAGCTCGATGACCGGCACGGAGCGCGCCAGCCCCGGCCGCTCCGCCAGCCGCCCCGCGCGCTCGAAGGTGCGCCAGGCGTCCAGGACGGCGTCCCGGACCGCCTGCCAGTCCGGCCCGCCCCGCGCCTCGCCCGCGAACCGCCCGGTGTCGGCGAGCAGCACCTCGGGCGCCGCGGGCATCCGGTCCGGCCTGCGCAGCACCCACACATGGAGGGGGATGTTGTACGGCGGCGCCGCCCCGACCGGCAGCGCGACCACGGCCCGCAGGGCTCCCCGGCGCAGCAGGTCGGCGCGGATCCGGCGCCCGGAACGGCGGGAGGCGGCGGCGGGCGGCATCAGCAGAACGGCGGTGCCGCCGTCGGCCAGCCGGGCCAGCGCGTGCTGCACCCAGGCCAGCTCGGACTCGGTGCGCGCGGGGAAGCCGTACTCCCAGCGGGGGTCGTAGGCGAGTTCGTCGTGGCCCCAGTTGCGCTCGTTGAACGGCGGATGGCACAGGACTGCGTCCGCGCGCAGTTGCGGGTAGGCGTCGCCGCGCAGGGTGTCACCGACGGCGCCGCGCACGGTGGCCCGGGCGTTGAGCGCGAGCCGCAGCGCGGTCAGCGCGGCGAGGTCGGGCGCGCTGTCCTGGGCGTACAGCTCCTGATCGGGGCGGGCGTCCACGGCGCGCAGCAGGGCGCCGGTGCCGCAGGCCGGGTCGAGGGCGGTGCGGGCCGGACCGGCGAGGTCGGCCATGAGGCGGGCGAGTTCGGCGGGGGTGAGCGTGTACTGGCGCGGGTTCGCGTCCAGATGCCGGCCCAGCAGGAACTCGAACGTCTGCCGCGCCCCCATCTCGGCGGCCAACTCGGCGGCGCCGCGCAGGAGGGGCGCGGAGGGGAGGAGTTGGGGGCCGGTCGGGGTGTGGAGCGCGGGGGCGGTGTGGGTGGCCGGTGTGCTGTGGGTGGCGGGTGCGGTGTGGGCGGCCTGCGGGGTGGCCGGGGTGGACGGGGTCGACGGGGTGTGCGCGGCGGACACGGTGTTCACAGCGGGCGGGGTGTTCACAGCGCTCGGAGCTGAGAAGCCGGCCTCGCTGTGAGCCGCCGGACCGGTGTTCACGGCAAGCGGAGTGTTCACAGCCGATGAGGCACCCGCGGCCCGTTCGGTGTGAACACCACGGCCGCGTGCCGCACCGAAGCGCGGCGTGAGCACCTGCTCCAGCGCGCCGGGCAGCATCGCGGCCAGCCGCTCGTCGGAACCAGCGCTCACGTCGAGCCAGACGGTGGGGCGCTCATGGATGAGCAGCAGGGCGCAGCCCGCGTGCACCAGGGCCGTGACCGGGCCCTCGGGATGGCCGGCGAGCTGCTGCCACACCCGTTCCCGCAGCGGGACCTCGGCGAGCTTGCCCTGCTTGCGCAGCCAGGCCTCCACCTCGGTCAACGCGAAGGACGGGCTGGTCTCGGTGCCGCCGACCGGCTTGGGGAAGTCGGCGTGCCGACGGCGCCAGTTGCTGACGGCGGCCCGGCCCACCCCGGCGAGCCGGGCGATACCGGCCGCGGTCACCTCTGTCGCGTTGTCCTGCACGGCCCCGCTCCCCTCGTCCGTGTGTGCGCCGAGCATACCGGCGTACACAAGATCCCTGCATTCACGCGCGTGTACACAATCAAAGATGTGAACCGTGTTGACTCGGTTCACAGGCTCTGCTCTTATTGACCCAGCGAACGAGCGACCAGCCGGAGGGGGCGGTCGCCACGCCAGGGGAGGGGGTCCCGTCATGGGTATGAAGGGCAAGATCGCGCTGGGCGCCGTCGTGGGGGTCGTCGTCATCGGTGTCGTGTCCGCGAACGCCGGCAGCGACGGCAAGACCGCCGGTTCCGGCAGCAGCGACAAGGACTCTTCGGCGTCCGCCGCGCACCAGCCCGGCGGAAAGAAGGACTCGGGGGGCGCCAAGGCGGCCGAGAAGAAGAAGGCGGCCTTCGGCGAGAACGGCGACTACCAGGTCGGCTCCGACATCAAGCCCGGCACCTACCGCACCACCGGCAACACCGACGGCATGTGCTACTGGGAGCGCGCCAAGGACGCCTCGGGCGAGACGGACTCGGTGCTGGCCAACGACAACGTCACCGGCACCAGTTACGTGACGATCAAGGCCGGAGACAAGCTGTTCAAGTCGACCGACTGCAAGGACTGGGAGGCCGTGGACCCGAAGTCGAAGGGCACGCCCGCCTCTTCGATGGACGGCGACGGCGGCATGTTCAAGGTCGGCACGGACATCGCGCCGGGCACCTACAAGTCCTCCGGGAACAAGGACGACTCCTGCTACTGGGAGCGCACCAAGGACGCCGAGCAGGGGCTCGACTCGGTCATCGCCAACAACAACGTGACCGGCACGGCCGTCGTCACCATCAGCTCCACGGACGCCTACTTCAAGACGACCGGCTGCGGCGACTGGAAGAAGACGGCCTGACCAGGCCCACCCCGCCACCACCGGCGGTCCGGGCGCCCGGCACCGCGCCGGGCGCACCCCGGCCGGGCAACCATGCCCGCTTCGCGGTCCGCTCACCACATGACCCTGCAAGGAAACCCCATGCGATGCACCGCACGCGGCCCGCCCGTCCGGACACCCTCAGGCCCACCTGCTTGACGAATCGCAAGCACTTTGGCCGCCTTTTGAATCTTATGTGATCTCTATGTGAGCTCGTACGGCATGCCGTACACATCCGTTCCACCACCCCCGAGAAGGACTCCGATGCGTCTCCCGTCCCGTGCCGTCATGCTGATCGCCGTCGCGGCACTCCCGCTGGCCCTGTCCGCCTGCTCCTCCGGTTCCTCCTCCGACCCCGGCACCGGCACCGGCACCGGCACCGGCACGAACGCCAAGTCGGTCAAGGCCAAGGACCCCAACGCCGGTCTGCTCACCGGCACTCAGCTGAAGAAGGCACTGGCGCCCGCGTCGGCCTTCCCGTCCGGACTCGACCTCGAGGCCGACGGTTCCGCGGACAGCGGTGGTCAGTTCCTCTCCCCGTCCGGCAGGAAGACCGCGAAGCCGGATTGCACCAGGCTGGAGACCACGTCCTGGATCCAGGTGTCCGGCTACAAGGGCGGCGTGTCGTTCGCGCAGAACGACTACGCGAACAAGACCGAGGAAGTGGCCCAGGAGATCGACGCCTTCCAGGGCACCACGGCGGCCACGGTGATGAAGGCCCTGCGGACCGTGGCCGACGAGTGCGCCACGTACACGGACACCGACGCGCACGCCAAGGTGAAGCTCACCGGCAAGACCACGGCCGGACTCGGTGACGACGCCTACACGATGACGTTGACGAGTGGCTACTGGGACAACGGCACCACGCTGATCGCGGCTCGTTCCGGCAACTCCGTGATCACCGTGCTGTCCACAGCGGGCGACGACAACGGCGCCGCGTCCGCGAAGAAGGTGACGACGACGATCCTGGCGGCGCTGAAGAAGGAGGCGTAGCCGGGCCGCCAGGCCTGAGCCCGGCATCCCGCTCCACGACCGTTCCGTCCCCGTGAAGGATGCCGATGCGTCTGACGTCTCGCCTCGCCGGCAGGGCGGCCGCCGAGGTAGCCGCCGTACGAGACCGCGGCGTACCCGGAACCTCGCTGCGTGCCGCGCTCGCCCTCGGCCTGCTGATCGGGTTCTACCTGCTGGCCCTGCTCGTCCTCGTCGCGCTGGCGCTCCTGGACGTCACCCTGGCCCGGGGCCCGGGCTTCACGGTCATGGCCGTCGAGGGCTACCTCGGCTCCCTGGCGATCGCCTGGTGCGTGGTGCGGGTCGTCCTCCTCAGTCATGGCCGCGGGGACGGACGGAACGGGCCTTCTGGTCTGCGGCTGACGCCCCAAGAGCAGCCGGAGTTGTGGCGGCGCGTGCGTGACCTGGCCGAGCGGGTGGGCACTCGGCCGCCCACGGAGATACGGGTGATCCCGGGGGCCGGTGCCATGGTGCAGGAGGAGGCCCGGTGGCTCGGGTGGGTCGCGGGCGAACGGCGGCTCTTCCTCGGCGTGGCACTGCTGATCGGCCTGACGCAGGACGAGCTGGACGCCGTGCTCGCGCACGAGCTGGGGCATTACGCGCACGACGACACCCGGCTGGGCGGCCTGCTCTGGGCACTGCGCAGCAGGCTGTTGAACACCGTGATCACGTTGAAGCAACGGGCCGCATGTCAGGAGGCCGAGGAGAAGGCGGCCTTCGCCGCACGGGCCGCACGGCGCCGGGCGGCCGGCAAGCCGCCACCGGTGGAGCGAGAGCCCACGCGGGGCCCGGACCACTACCTGGCCATCGTCTTCTCCGCGTACGCCAAGCTGTGCCTCCGCCTGACCGAAGCCGTCAGCCGCCGGCAGGAATACGCGGCCGATCTGGTGGCCGCACGGATCGCGGGACCGGGCACCACGGCCGCCGCACTGCGCCGCATCCCCGCGCTCGAAGCCGCCGACGACCTCTATCTCAGCCATTACGCCCTGATGGGCCAGGAGGCCGGCCCGCTGCCGCCGGAAGGGCAGTTCTACGGCGGGCTGGCACTCCTGCTCGCGGACGGCACACGCCAGGCGGAACTGGAAACGCTGGCCCAGCAGCCGCTCCCGGAGGAGATCTCGCAGGAGCGCTCCCCCTACGACAGCCACCCAGCCACAGCCGACCGCATCGCGGCGCTGGAGGCACTCCCCGACGACGGACACACCACCACGCTCGTACGGCGCCCCGCGTCCGCACTGCTCCGGGCGCCGCACACCCTCTTCGCCGAGCTGGAGCGGGCCGTACTGAGCCCAAAGACGCTGTCCCAGCGGCGGGTGGCCTGGGACGAACTGCCCTCGCAGACCCGGCGCGAGAGCTGGGTCCGGGGGGCGGGGCCGCTGCTGGAGGCCATGGCCCGGGTGGCCGGCGCGCGGGGCCTCGCCACACCGGGAGTCACAGGCCTCGACCGCTTCCTGGACATGATCGATCACGGCCTGCTGTACGACATCGCCGACCGGCTGCCCAAGTCGGAGCAGGCCGGCCGGAGCAGTGGCCGTGCGGCGCGCGAGTTCTCCAGGACGGCCCTCCGCTCGGGCCTGCGCCAACTGGCCCTGCTCGCCGCGCTGGACGCAGGGCTGTGCCGGTGGGAGCTGTGCTGGGCGGGGCCCCCGGTGCGGCAGGTGGCTCCCGATCGGCTCGCCGAGGCGCTGGAGGAAGCCCTGGACCGCGCGGTCGCCGATCCACCCGACACGGCACCACTGCGCGCTCTGCTGTCCGCCGACGACCGTTCTCCGGTCGGCGGCACGGCACCCTCGTCCCCCGCCCTGTCCTGGCCCCACCCCACACCGTGCCCTGACAGCCTTCCGCCCTCCTGCCCGCCAGCCTCTTCGGTCACCTCTTCAGGCGGCCCCGACCTGGAAAGCCCCGTATGAACGTCCTGATCGACATAGCCGGTGCCGGCGCCCTCGTCTACGCGGCCGTCACCATCCCGCGCAACGCCCGCAAGGCGCGCGCGCTCCGGGCCGAGGCGAAGGCCAAGGCACCGGTCAACATCGACCCCGCCAAGTACGGGCTGGTGCCCGCCGCGCAGCTCGACATCCGTTTCGCGGGCCCTGATCCGGAGGCCGACGCGGTCGCGGAAGCGGCCCTCGCCGGTGACTGGCGGCGGGCCGCCGCCTACCTGGCCGGGGCGGGCCGGGACTGGGACCTGCGGTGGTACCGGCTCGGCATCCTCGTGCACGCCGCTGCCGAGGACGACGCCTGGGTCAAGGCGTGGCTGACCGAGTACCCCGACGACCCGTCCGCCGCGCTCGTGTACGCCGACGCGCTCGTCGTGCTCGCGGGCAAGGTCCGCGGCGCGAAGTCGGCGAAGCACACCACGGTGGAGCAGTTCGAGGGCTTCCACCGGCTGCTGGCGCAGGCGCTGCCCGCCTGCCAGGAGGCCGCTCGGATGGCACCCGACGATCCCTGCCCCTGGATCGCGCAGCTCTCCATCGCTCGGGGGCTCGGCTGGTCGCACGACGATTTCCGGGCGCTGTGGGCCGAGATCACCGCACGCGACCCGCACCACTTCGGTGCCCACGCCAGCGCGTTGCAGTACTGGTGCGCCAAGTGGCACGGTTCGCACGAGCTGATGTACGCGTTCGCCGAGCAGGCCGCAGCCTCCGCTCCGCCGGGCAGCCTGCTGCCCGTACTGCGCCTGGACGCGCTGTTCGAGCACGCGACCCGAGAACCCGAAGCGCCCGTGTACAACCAGCCGTTCGTGCAGGCGGCCGTGGACACCACGCTGGACGCCGTGGACCGGGCGCCGGCCGGACACCACCGGCTGCCGCAGGTCCGGCACCTGCTGGCGGACACCCTGTTCGAGACGAAGCGGTACGCGGAGGCCGTCGAGCAGTTCCGGGCGATCGGCGGGTACATCGGCAGCGCGCCATGGACGTACTCCGCCAACCCGGTCAAGGCCTTCGTCTTCGCCCGCACCAACACCTTCGTCGCCTGGGAAAAGGCGGGCTGCCCCGCCCCTCCACCCCGGAGCCACTCCGCCGGACGCTGACGAACACCGGAGGTCGAGACGGCTACAGCGGGTGCCGCATCCATACATTGGGCTCGACGTAGACGGCGTACCCCCGCTCCGGTTCACAGCGGACCGGGACCAGCGCGCCGGGCACCTCGACGTCCCCCGAGGTGTCGAAGGGCAGTCCGGTCCAGCGGCGCCACTCCTCCAGCGAGGCGCCCACGGTCATGGAGGCCGGGGCGATCGATTCGATGGTGGCGCCGGCTCGGGCGTGAACGCGCAGCCACGGGTCTTCCGGCAGGCCGTCGGGGCGGACCCGGTGGGCGTACTCGGTGATCGGGGTGTGCGGTTCGCGGTGCTTGGCGCTGGGCCGGACGGGGGCGACGACCTCGCGGAAGCCGTGGGCGCGGGCGTTGTCCCGCATCGCCGAGAGCATGACGGCGGACAGGCCGTGGCCCTGGGCGTGCGGGGCGATGACGACGGAGATCGCGCTGACCGTGTCCGGGCTGGTGCCGCGGCGCAGATCGGCGAAGGCCCACAGCAGGATCTCGTCCCAGCCCCGGGCGGGCAGGGCACCCCGGCCCTCGGCGGCGAGGGAGAAGGGCACGCTGAAGGCGTGGGCCACGACCTCGCCCCGCTCGTCCTCGGCGAACAGCGCGTACTGCGGCAGCTCGGTGGGGATGCGGCCGTAGTGGGCGTTGCCCACGGGGTCGTTGGTCACGAACTCGGGCCATGTGTCGGCCATCCCGAGCACCGCCTCCAGCCGGTCGGGCCGCTCGGCGAGGGTGCTTACCTGTACGTCCATGCCGGCCACCGTAAACGGAGCACGCCCGACCGGACAGCGAATTCAGCCGGTCACCGGCGCTGTCAGCGCCAGGCTCGGGTTCCGGCGGCGGGCAGCACCCCGCCCCGGCCCAGCCCGCCCGGAAGCGCCCCCGCTCACCGCGCCCGGAACCGCTCCGGGGCCTTCGTAGGGTTGCCGCCCGCGGGGAGGTTCTGGTTCGGGCAGGCGGTGAGGACCTTCTTCATCGCGGCCTTCTCGGCGGCGGTGACCCACAGGCCGTACTTCTTCTTGACGGCCACCTGGGCGGCCACATAGGTGCAGCGGTAGGCCTGGTTGGGCGGCACCCAGGTGGCGGTGTCGCCATCGCCCTTGCCGCGATTGGTGCTCGCGTCGACCGCGAGCAGGTTGAGGGGGTCGTTGGCCAGGGCTATGCGCTTGCTGGGGTCCCAGTACTTGGCGCCCTTCTGCCAGGCGTCCGAGAGGGCGACGACGTGGTCGATGTCGACCTGGCTGCGGCCGCGCCGGTAGGTGATGTCCCTGCCGGAGTAGGGGTCGGGCGCCAGGAGGCCGTAGGTGACCTTGCAGGTGCCGCCGGTGAACTTCACGTCGTTCAGATCGCGCTTGAGTATGTCGTCGCGGGTGTCACAGGAATTGGAGTCGGTGTCGGCCCAGGCACTGCCGAACCGGGCCCGGGAGTAACCGGTCTTCGGGGCACGGCCCTTGACGGGCAGCGAGTCGGCGGCCGCGAGGGCGGCGCCCCCGCTTCCCGTCCGCTCGGGCCCGGAGGCCCCCTTGCCGTGCTCTGCCTTGCAGCCGGCCACGGCGACCATCACGACCGCAGCGGTGACCGCCCCACCCCTCAGACGCCTCACGCGCGTCCCCCCTGACTCGCCCTGGTCCGCCCTCACATGCGGGGCGGATCGTTCCGCCTACCACCGTAACGGGCGTACGGCGCCCCTCCGATGGGGGCCGACGAGGAGATTCCGTGCAAGCGGTGGTTGTGCGGGGGCATGTGACGCCCGGAACGGAGCGCTGGGCGGCGGGGTCGCAGGCCCCCGAAAGGCCTGCGAACCCACCATCCTCCTCGCCGCCTACGACCCCAGGATCGAGGCGAGGAACTCCCCCACCCAGCCCAGCAGTTCGCGGCCGACCAGCGGCTTGCCGCCCACCTTCGCGGTCTTCGGGCGGGGCACCAGCACCTGGTGCACGGCCGGCTTGATGACCGTGCCCGGGTACAGGCGCTTGACCCGCAGCTCCTGCGACTCGCGCAACTCCACCGGAGCGAAGCGGATGTTGGTGCCCTGCAGGACGATCTCACCGACGCCGCACGCGCGCGCGAGCATCCTGAGCCCGGCCACCAGCAGCAGGTTCTCCACCGGTTCGGGCAGCTTGCCGTAGCGGTCGGTGAGTTCCTCGCGGACGGCCTTGATGTCCTCCTCGGAGTTGGCGGAGGCGATGGAGCGGTAGGCCTGCAGGCGCAGCCGCTCGCCGGGCGCGTAGTCGTGCGGGACGTGTGCGTCGACGGGCAGCTCGATCTTGACCTCGAGCGGCGGCTCCTCCTCGATCTCGCCGGTCTCCAGCTGCCGCCGGTAGTCGGCGACGGCCTCGCCGACCATGCGCACGTACAGGTCGAAGCCGACGCCCGCGATGTGTCCGGACTGCTCGCCGCCGAGGAGGTTTCCGGCTCCCCGGATCTCCAGGTCCTTCATGGCCACGTACATGCCCGCGCCCATCTCGGTGTGCTGGGCGATCGTGGCCAGGCGCTCGTGCGCGGTCTCCGTGAGCGGCTTCTCCGGGGGGTAGAGGAAGTAGGCGTAGCCGCGTTCCCTGCCTCGTCCCACGCGGCCGCGCAGCTGGTGCAGCTGGGAGAGACCGAAGGTGTCGCCGCGCTCCACGATCAGCGTGTTGGCGTTGGAGATGTCGATGCCGGACTCGACGATCGTCGTGGAGACGAGCACGTCGAACTTCTTCTCCCAGAAGTCGACGACGACCTGTTCCAGGGCCGACTCGGACATCTGGCCGTGGGCGGTGGCGATGCGCGCCTCGGGGACGATGTCGCGCAGCCGGGCCGCCGCGCGGTCGATGGACTCGACCCGGTTGTGGATGTAGAAGACCTGGCCCTCGCGCAGCAGTTCGCGGCGGATGGCCGCGCCGATCTGCTTCTCCTCGTACGGCCCGACGAAGGTGAGCACCGGGTGGCGCTCCTCGGGCGGGGTGGTGATCGTGGACATCTCGCGGATGCCGGTGACCGCCATCTCCAGGGTGCGCGGGATCGGGGTGGCCGACATGGTCAGCACGTCGACGTTGGCGCGGAGCTTCTTCAGCTGCTCCTTGTGCTCGACGCCGAAGCGCTGCTCCTCGTCCACGATGACCAGGCCGAGGTCCTTGAACCTGGTCTCGGAGGAGAACAGCCGGTGGGTGCCGATGACGACGTCCACGGCGCCGTCCTTGAGGCCCTCGAGGACGGCCTTGGCCTCGGTGTCGGTCTGGAAGCGGGACAGCGCCCGCACGTTCACCGGGAACTGCGAGTACCGCTCGGAGAACGTGCCGAAGTGCTGCTGCACCAGCAGGGTCGTGGGGACGAGGACGGCGACCTGCTTGCCGTCCTGTACGGCCTTGAAGGCGGCGCGGACCGCGATCTCGGTCTTGCCGTAACCGACGTCGCCGCAGACCAGGCGGTCCATGGGGACCGACTTCTCCATGTCCTCCTTGACCTCGGCGATGGTGGTGAGCTGGTCGGGGGTCTCCGCGTACGGGAAGGCGTCCTCCAGCTCGCGCTGCCAGGGCGAGTCGCCGGCGAAGGCGTGGCCGGGGGCGGCCATGCGGGCGCTGTAGAGCTTGATCAGGTCGGCGGCGATCTCCTTGACCGCCTTCTTGGCGCGCGCCTTGGTCTTCGTCCAGTCCGCGCCGCCGAGGCGGTGCAGGGTGGGGGCCTCGCCGCCGACGTACTTGGTGATCTGCTCCAGCTGGTCGGTGGGGATGTAGAGGCGGTCGCCGGGCTGGCCGCGCTTGGCGGGGGCGTACTCCACGACCAGGTACTCGCGGGTGGCGCCCTGGACGGTGCGCTGCACCATCTCGATGTAGCGGCCGACGCCGTGCTGTTCGTGGACGATGTAGTCGCCCGGCTCCAGGGTGAGCGGGTCGATGGTCTTGCGGCGGCGGGCCGGCATACGGGCGCCGTCCTTGCCGGCCGCCTTCTGGCCGGACAGGTCGGTCTCGGTGAGGACGGCCAGCTTGAGTGCCGGGTCGACGAAGCCGAAGTCGATCGAGCCGCAGGAGACGTGCACGAGGGAGGGGTTCAGCTCGCCGAGGTCGGCGTCGAGGCGGGCCGCGATGCCCTCGCCGCCGAGCACCTCCACGGTGCGGGCGGCCGGTCCGTGGGCCTCGGTGACGAAGACCGTGCGCCAGCCGTCGGCGAGCCAGCCCTTGGTGTCGGCGAGGGCCTTGGCGGTGTCGCCGCGGTAGGTCTCGGGGGCGTGCATGCCCAGCTTGAGGGTGTCCGCGTCAAGTTGTTCGTCGGCCGCGAACGGGGACACCGACCACCACATCATGTCCAGTTCGCGGGCGCGGTCGCGGACGTCGGCGATGGACCACAGGGAGGCGGCGCCGACGTCGATGGGGGCCTCGCCGCCGCCCGCCGTGGCCGCCCAGGAGGCCTGCAGGAACTCCCGGCTCGTCGCCACCAGGTCCGCGGCGCGCGTGCGGACCCGCTCCGGGTCGCACACGACGGCCATGGCGTCCTTGGGCAGGACGTCGAGCAGCAGCTCCATGTCGTCCACCAGGACCGGCGCCAGGGACTCCATGCCCTCCACCGCGATGCCCTCGGCGATCCTGCCGAGCAGTTCGCCCAGCTCCGGGTGCTCCTCGGCGAGGGCACGCGCGCGCGTACGGACGCTGTCCGTCAGCAGCAGTTCGCGGCAGGGCGGGGCCCACAGGCCGTGCTCGGCGACTTCGAGGGAGCGCTGGTCGGCGACCTTGAAGTAGCGGATCTCCTCGACGTCGTCGCCCCAGAACTCGATGCGCAGGGGGTGTTCCTCGGTGGGCGGGAACACGTCCAGGATGCCGCCGCGTACGGCGAACTCGCCGCGCTTCTCCACCAGCTCGACGCGCGCGTAGGCGGCGGCCGCGAGGGCTTCCACGATCTCGTTCAGGTCCGCCGTCTGCCCTGTCCTCAGGGACACCGGCTCCAGGTCGCCGAGGCCCTTGACCTGCGGCTGGAGCACGGAGCGTACGGGCGCCACGACCACGGAGACCGGGCCGGTCTCGGGGTCGTCGGGCCTGGGATGGGCGAGGCGGCGCAGGACGGCGAGGCGGCGGCCGACGGTGTCGCTGCGCGGGCTGAGGCGCTCGTGCGGGAGGGTCTCCCAGGAGGGGTACTCCACGACGCCCTCCGGGGGCAGCAGCGAGCGCAGGGCCGCCGCCAGGTCCTCGGCCTCGCGGCCCGTCGCCGTCACCGCGAGCACCGGGCGGGCGGCCTCGCGGGCGAGGGCGGCGACCGCGAAGGGGCGGGCGGCGGGCGGCCCGACGAGGTCGATGTGCATGCGGTTGCCGTCCGCGGCCGCCGTGATCGCTTCCGCGAGGGCGGGGTCCTTGACGACGGCGTCGAGCAGACCGTGCAGGCTCATGGGGGGCTTTCCGTCCGGAGGTGGGCAACGCAAGCAGCCCGGTGCGAGTGGCAGCCGGGGGTGTCCAGCCTACGACGCTGCCGCTGTGGGCGTCGGAGGCTGTGGACAACTCGGCTGGTCCGGAAGCGGGTGCGGCGAAAAGCCCGGTGCCGGGAAGTCCCGCAGGACTTCCCGGCACCGGGTCTTCCCCCGCAGCCCCCGTGTGCGGTGGCTGTCGGCCGTGCGGCCGTTAGTCGGTCGCGATGGCGTTCAGTACGTTCATCCGGCCCGCCCGGAACGCCGGGATCAGGGCGGCGAACAGGCCCACGAAGGCCGAGCCGATGAAGACGGCGGTGATCGTCGGCCAGGGGATCTCCAGGACCTTCAGGCCCTCCAGCGCGAGGAGCTTCTGGGCGGTCGCCCCCCAGCCCATGCCGAGGCCGAGGCCGAGCAGGGCGCCGAAGACGGCGATCACCACGGACTCCAGGCGGATCATGCGGCGCAGCTGGCGGCGGGAGAGGCCGATCGCCCGCATCAGGCCGATCTCCCGGGTGCGCTCGACCACGGACAGGGCCAGCGTGTTCACCACACCGAGGACCGCGACGATGATCGCGAGGGCCAGGAGGCCGTAGATCATGTTCAGCAGCTGGCCGATCTGGTCCTTCAGCGCCTTCTTGTAGTCGGTCTGGTCACGTACGGTCAGCTCCGGGTGGTCGTCGTGCAGGGCCGCCTTCAGCGCCTTGTAGGCGGCCGCCTGCTGCCCGTCCTCGGCGGTGGCGAAGACCATCACGTCGAGCGGCATGTGGCCGGCGGGCACGTACTTGGCGAGCGTGGCGAGGGAGGTGTACTTGGCGCCCTGGTCGATCACCTCGTCGCTGCTGGTGATCGCGCGGACCGTCAGGTGGGCGGTGGAGCCCTCCTTGAAGGCGACGGTGATCTTCGAGCCGAGGTGGATGCCGTGGGCCTTGGCGAACTTCTCGTGGACGGACATCGAGTCGGGCAGGTAGGCGTCCTTGAGGTTCCCGGCGACGGTCTTCTTGCGCAGGTCGGTCGCGTACGTCGGGTCGGCCGCCGTGATGTCGGTGTCCTTGAGCGTCTGGCCGTCCGGGGTGGTGAAGTCGGCCAGGGCCGGCCGGTACTCGGTGACCCGCGCGAGACCCGGGGTGTCCTTGATGGCCTTGACCGCCTGGGGTGCGATGAGACCGTTCTGCGGGTTGTCCGGCTGGATGATGAAGTCCGTACCGACCGTCTTGTCGAGCTGGTCGGTGGCGGAGGCCACCATGGAGGAGCCGACCACCGACAGGCAGGCCACCAGGGCCAGGCCGATCATCAGGGCGGCGCCGGTGGCGCCGGTGCGGCGCGGGTTGCGCAGCGCGTTGCGCTCGGCCATCCGGCCGACGGGGCCGAAGATCCGCAGCATGACGGCGCCGAGGACGCGGACCAGGCCGCCGGCGAGGAGCGGGCCGATGACGACGAACCCGATCAGGGTGAGGACGACGCCGAGGCCCAGCCAGGACGAGCCGGCCTTGGCCTTGTCTGCGGTGGCGGCCGCGTAGAGGCTCGCGACGCCGGCGCCGGTGAGGACCAGGCCGGTCAGGGCGCGTACGGCGCCTGCCTTGGCGTCGGCCGGGGCGTGCGCGTCGCGCAGGGCGGCCATCGGGGAGATCTTGCCGGCGCGCCGGGCGGGCAGGTAGGCCGCCAGGACGGTGACCACGACACCGAGGAGCAGGCCGGTCACCGGAGTCGTCCAGGCGACCGTCAGGTCATCCGTGGACAGGTGCATGCCCATGGTGCCCATGAGCTTCATCAGGCCGACCGCGATGCCGACGCCCGCGCCGACGCCGAGGACGGAGCCGATCACGCCGAGCAGCAGCGCCTCGATGAGCACGGAGCGGTTGACCTGGCGGCGGGAGGAGCCGATGGCCCGCATCAGGCCGATCTCCCGGGTGCGCTGGGCGACCAGCATCGAGAAGGTGTTGATGATCAGGAAGATGCCGACCAGGAAGGCGATCCCGGCGAAGCCGAGCATCGCGTACTTCATGACGTTCAGGACGCTCTCGACGTCCTTCTGGTTGGCGTCGGCGACCTCCTTGGCGGTCTGCACCTTGTAGCGGTGGCCGAGTGCGGCGGTCACGTCCTGCTTCAGCCGCGCGTCGGTGACGCCCTTGGCGGCGGTGACGTTGACGTTGGTGTACACGCCGGTCCGGCCGACCAGGTTCTGCTGGGCGGTCTTCGTGTCCAGGTAGAAGATCGCCGCGCCGGGGTTGGTGACGGTGAAGGTGGCGATGCCGGACACGCGCGCGTGGTGCGTGCCGAGGACGTTGATCATGCCGATGTCGTCGCCGAGCCTGAGGTGGTGCTTGTCGGCGGTGTCCGCGTCGACCATGACCTGGCCGGGGCCCTTGGGCGCCGTGCCGGAGGTGATCTTCATGGTGCGGGCGTCGTTGCCGTTCCAGCTGCCGACGATGGTGGGCGCGCCGCTGCTGGGCGACAGTTTGTCCTTGTCGGCGTCGACCACGGTCACCGTGGTGGAGAACACCGTGCCTTCGGCCGCCTTGACGCCCTGGGCCCTGCGGATCTCGCCGAGCACGGAGGCAGGCATGACCGGCGGCTTGCCGGTGCGGGAGGTGGTCTGGCCGGTGTCGGAGGAGCTCTTGGCGGTGACCGTCACGTCCGACGAGGTCGCCTGGAACAGGTTGTCGAAGGTGGTGTTCATCGTGTCGGTGAACACCAGGGTGCCGCAGACGAAGGCGACCGACAGCAGCACCGCGATCGCCGACAGCGCCATACGGCCCTTGTGCGCGAGGAAGTTGCGCATCGAGGTCTTCAGGACGGTCATGACGTACGCCCCCGGGCGTCGAAGTCCTTCATGCGGTCCAGGACCTGATCGGCCGTCGGCTGGTACATCTCGTCAACGATCCTGCCGTCCGCGAGGTAGAGCACGCGGTCCGCGTAGGAGGCGGCGACCGGGTCGTGGGTGACCATCACGATGGTCTGGCCCAGCTCGTCCACCGAGCGGCGCAGGAAGCCCAGAACCTCCGCCCCCGCGCGCGAGTCGAGGTTTCCGGTCGGCTCGTCACCGAAGATGATCTCCGGGCGGGCGGCGAGGGCACGGGCCACGGCGACGCGCTGCTGCTGGCCGCCGGAGAGCTGGGTGGGCCGGTGCTTGAGCCGTCCGGCGAGCCCGACGGTCTCCACGACCCGGTCCAGCCACCCCTGGTCCGGCTTGCGGCCCGCGATGTCCATGGGCAGCGTGATGTTCTCGAGCGCGTTGAGCGTCGGCAGCAGGTTGAAGGCCTGGAAGATGAACCCGATCCGGTCCCGGCGCAGCTGGGTGAGCTTCTTGTCCTTCAGGCCGGTTATCTCGGTCTCGTCCAGGTAGATCTGCCCGCTGCTCACGGTGTCGAGGCCGGCGAGGCAGTGCATCAGGGTGGACTTGCCGGACCCCGAGGGGCCCATGATCGCGGTGAACTGGCCGCGGGCGATGTCCACGTCGACGTGGTCCAGGGCGACGACACGGGTCTCGCCGGACCCGTACGCCTTGACGACCTGCCGCGCCCGCGCGGCAACGGCCGTACGCCCTCCAGTTCCCCCGTGCCTGGTAGTGCTCACAGCCGATGTCACGGTATGTCTCCTAAATCGGTCGGCAGGTGTGTCGTCGCGCCCCGGTGTGCCGGAGCGTCATCCTGGGTACGGCGTCGAGTCTCGCGTGCGGCGGGCGTGCCCCGCGCTGGTGCGAAGCCCCCTCTTGTGCGGGGGAAAACCCCACCCCCGCCGGTTCGGTCAACCGCCCCCCGACGGCGTAAAGCCAGATTAAGGACGGCACCCGGCCCGTCTCCTCCTCCGGCGGTACGAACCCTCCCCAGGTCGTAGTACGGAGATACCCCTAGGGGTGGTCCACCGCCGGGTGGAGTCGTTCTCAGGGTCGGCTCCACCCTCCGGCCCAGAAAGCCTCCACCCTCCCGTCGCGTCAGGGTCAAGTCGCACGGGCCGTGGGAAGCTGTCGTACCGGAGATAGGTGCAGGGGGCACGGGAGGGGAATCAGGTGGGGGGTACGACACCCGCGATACGCGACGGCGCCACGACGGAGCAGCGCACCGGCAGGAGGGGCGCGGTCGTCGCCGCGCTGATGCTGTCGATGGCGCTGGCCGCGCTGGACGCCACGATCGTCTCCACCGCCGTACCGCAGATCGTCGGCGACCTCGGCGGGTTCTCCGTCTTCTCCTGGCTGTTCTCCGGCTATCTGCTCGCCGTCACGGTCACCCTGCCCGTCTACGGCAAGCTGTCCGACACCTTCGGCCGCAAGCCGGTCCTGGTCGCGGGCGCCGCCGTGTTCCTGCTGGGCTCGCTGCTGTGCGCCGGCGCGTGGAACATGGGGGCGCTGATCGCGTTCCGGATCGTGCAGGGGCTGGGCGGCGGCGCGTTGCAGGGGACGGTGCAGACGCTGGCCGCCGACCTGTACCCGCTGACGGAGCGCCCGAAGATCCAGGCGAGGCTGTCCACGGTGTGGGCGGTGTCGGCGGTGGCCGGGCCGGGCCTGGGCGGGGTGCTGGCCGCGTACGCCGACTGGCGCTGGATCTTCCTCGTCAACCTGCCGATCGGCGCGGCCGCGTTGTGGCTGATCGTGCGTCATCTGCACGAGCCCGAGCGGGAGAAGGCCGCACGCGCGCGCGTGGACTGGGCGGGCGCGCTCACGGTGTTCGCGTGCGGCGGGGTGCTGCTGACCGCGCTGGTGCAGGGCGGGGTGGCCTGGGCGTGGCTGTCGGCGCCCTCGCTCGCGCTGTTCGGTGCGGGGCTCGCCCTGGTGGGCGTGGTGGTGTGGGTGGAGCGGCGGGCGGCGGAGCCGATCATCCCGGGGTGGGTGTGGCGGCGCCGGACGATCGCGGCCGTCAATCTGGCGTTCGGCGCGCTGGGGCTGCTGATGGTGGCGCCGTCGGTGTTCCTGCCGACGTACGCCCAGTCGGTGCTCGGGCTCGGCCCGGCGGCCGCCGGTCTCGTGCTGTGTGTGTGGACGCTGACCTGGTCGGGGTCGGCGGCGCTCAGCCAGCACGTGTACCGGCGCATCGGCTTCCGGGACACCGCGCTGCTCGGCATCGGCACGGGCGCGCTGGTCCTGCTCGCGTTCCCGTTCCTGCCGTATCCCGGGTCCTGGTGGCAGCCGATGCTGCTGATGCTGGCGCTGGGCGGGGTGCTGGGGCTGTTCCAGCTGCCGCTGATCATCGGGGTGCAGTCGACGGTGGGCTGGTCGGAGCGGGGGACGACGACCGCGTCGGTGCTGTTCTGCCGGCAGACCGGGCAGACCGTGGGCGCCGCCCTGTTCGGCGCCGTCGCCAACGGGGTGCTGGCGGCCAGGCTGGGCGGGGCGGGCGACCTGGAGTCCGTCACGCGCGCGTGGGACGGCGGTACGGCTCCGGAGGCGACGCGGCGGGCGATCGCCGCGGCGGTGCACGCGGTGTACTTCGGCGCGGCCGGCGCGGCGGCGCTGGCCTTCCTGGTGCTGCTGGTGGTGGCGCCGCGAAAGTTTCCGGTGCGGCAGGAGTAGCCGCACGGAAGGCGGCGCTCCGCTCCCCGACCTGACTGGTTAACGCGGGTAACACCCGAGGTCTGACCCGTTTTCACGCAGTAAGCGCATACCGACCGGCCAGTTCGGGGAAAACCCGGCGAGGCCCCCGACCGGCGAGTAGCGTGCGTGACTCCGCTTCCCCCACCCCCCACCTCCCTGCGGTCCGCCGCCACGGACCCGAGCCACGCAAGGAGCCCCGGGATGTCCTACGACCCGCCGCACCCTCCCTCGTACCTCACCTACCCTTGGCAGCCCCCACCCCCCGAACCGCCCCGCCCGCGCCGCACTCCGCCCCGCGAACCCCTCGGCCACCACAGCGACCTGCGCGTGCTGCGCGGCGCCTACCGCTGGCAGCGCCGCACCGCCGCCCTCACCGCGGTCGGCTACTTCACCCTGTTCCTCGTCCTGTCCGCGTTCGCGCCGGACGTCATGACGAGGACGGTCGTCGACGGCATCCCGGCCGGCCTGCTGCTCGCCCTCCTCCAGCTCCCGGTCACCTGGCTGGCGATCGCCCTGTACGAGCACACCGCGCGCCGCCATGTCGACCCGCTCGCGGACCGCATCCGCAAGGAGGCCGAACTGGACGCACGGCGAGGAGCGGCCCAATGACCACCAGCGCCGCCCCCGACCTCTCCGGCTTCACCGGTTTCAGCAGCTCCGCGCAGACCATGTCGCTCGTCGCCTTCTCCGCCGTCGCCACCCTCACCCTGCTGCTGTGCGTGATGGCCGGCCCGGACCGCGACGACCTCGACGAGTTCTACACCGGCTACGGCTCCCTGTCCCCGCTGCGCAACGGCCTGGCCATAGCCGGCGACTACATCTCCGCCGCCACCGTCCTGGGCACCGGCGGGGTGATCGCCCTGTGCGGCTACGACGGTGTCGTGCTCGCCCTCAGCACGGCGCTGTCGCTGATGCTGCTGATGTTCCTGCTGGCCGAACCGCTGCGCAACGCGGGCCGGTTCACCATGGGTGACGCGCTGGCCCGCCGGATGCCGGGCCGCTGTGTGCGGATCACGGCCTGCGCGGTGACGATCGCCTCGCTGCTGCCGCTGATGCTGGTCCAACTCGCCGGCACCGGGCAGCTGATGGCGTTCATCCTCGGCTTCTCGAACGAGTCGCTGAAGACCGGCTGCGTCGTCGGACTCGGCGCACTGATGATCAGTTACGCGGCGATCGGCGGCATGAAGGGCACCGCCCTCATCCAGATCCTGAAGATCGTGATGCTGGTCGGATCGGGCGCCGTGGTCGCCGTACTGATCCTGCGCCGCTTCGACTGGGACCCGGGCGCCCTGTTCGGCGCCGCGGCGCGGCACAGCGGGGCCGGGCCGGCCTTCCTGCGCTCCGGGCTCGAGTTCGCCGGGCACCCGGGCGCCCGCCTGGACATGATCACCTCGGAGCTGACCATCGTGCTCGGCGGCGCCTGCCTGCCGCACATCACCATGCGCATGTACACCGCCTCCAGCGCCCGCCAGGTGCGCCGCTCACTGTCCTGGGCGGTGTCGATCGTGGCGCTGTTCGTGCTGGTCATCACGGTGATCGGGTTCGGCGCCACGGCCCTGGTCGGCCGTGGCGCGATCGCGGCGGCCGACCCGCGGGGCAACACGGCCTATCTGCTGGGCTCGCGGGCGGCGTTCGGCGCCGGCGTGTCGACGACGGAGACCTTCCTGTTCACCATGGTCACCACGGCGATCTTCCTGACCCTGCTCGCCTCGGTGGCCGGGATGATCCTCGCCTGCGCCAACTCCCTCGCCCACGACGTGTTCGCCGCCCGGGTCCAGGAGATGCCGGCCCGCCGGGAGATGACCCTGGCCAGGCTGTCCGCGCTCGCCATAGGCGTCCCGACGATCCTGCTGGCCACCCTGGTGCAGCGCTACAGCCTGCAGCCCCTGGTCACCCTCTCCTTCTGCCTGGGCGCCTCCGCCCTCGCGCCCGCCCTGGTGTACGGCCTCTTCTGGCGCCGCTACACCCGAAGCGGACTGATGAGCACGCTGCTCGGGGGCTCGCTGACCGTGCTACTGCTCATGCCGGGCACCAACCTCGTCTCCGGCTCGCCCGTGTCGGCGTTCCCGCACGCCGACTTCAACTGGTTCCCGTTCACCACGACCGGCATCGTCTCCATCCCGGCAGGCTTCTTCTTCGGCTGGCTGGGCACGGTCGCCTCGGGCCGCCGGAAGGCGGAGGAACAGCGGCGCCAGTACGAGGCCGTGGAGGGATCGATCCTCGCCGGGGCGGTACGCAGAGGCGGTTGACGACGTCCGCGCGGGGGGGCGCGGCCGCTACTCCAGGGTCGCTCTGCCCGTCAGCGAGACGAGGCTGCTGCGCACGTAGTCCATGTGCGCCTGGACGTCGTCCCAGGTCTCGCTGTGCTCGCGCAGCACCCGTTCGGTGTCCAGGGCGATGCGCTCCTCGCGCGCGCGTGCCTCGGCGACGATGTCCGCGGCCCGCACGCACGCCTCCTCCTGACAGCGGCGTGCGAACTCCTCCGCCTCCCCGAGGGCGCGTTCCGCCTCGGACAGGGCGGCCTCGGCGCGGGTGATCCGCTCGGCGTCGCCCGCCTCGAGCGCGGCCGCCCGTTCGGCGTCCTCGCGCTCCGCGGCCGCCCACCGCTCGGCGTCCTCCCGGGACTGCTCGGCGAGCATGCCGATGGTGCGCTGCCGTACCTCCCGCAGCGCGGCGAGCGCCTCCCCGCGCGCTTCCTTCACTTCGAGCCGGGCGCCGACGCGCAGGTCGTCGGCCTCCGCGCGCGCCGCGAGGAGACACTGGCGGGCGCGTTCATCGGCGTCCGCGCGGAGCGCGTCCGCCGCTTGCCGCGCCTCCTCGCGCAGCCCTTGGGCGTGCGCCTCGGCCTCCGCGACCTGCTCATGCGCTTCGCGCCGCGCGCGGTCGCGGATGTCCGCCTCCTCCTGCAACGCGAGCTGGTAGAGGCGCTGCGCCTGCTCCCCGAGGGTCTCGTAGGTCTGCGGGGCGAGCTGCGCGACCACCTCACGCAGCCGCTCGGCCTCCGCGCCCATGTCCTTGGCGAGCACGGTCAGCCGCGCGGCGCGCTCCCACGCGGCGTCCCGGTCCAGTGACAGCGCCTCCATGAACGCGTCGACCTGATCGGGGCGGTAGGCGCGCCCCCGGACAGTCGGGAAACCGTGCGGCGTCGTCGATGCGCTGCTCACCCTGCGAACCCCTCTCCACCGGACACACACGACAGGATGATTGTGGCGCACATCCTGATGGATCGGGCGCAAGGGGGCATAACGCGACACTCCGCAGACATGTCACGGTCGAAATCCCGCCACATGTCGCACTACGCGATCAGTACGACTCCCCGGGGCCGTCCATGAGGCGTTCCGTGATTGTCTGCCCTGCTGCAGCGCGCTGTTCACAGCGGCCACGGACGTCTCCAGCTGACCCGCGACCTCGGCGGCGGAGAACTACAGCACCTCGCGCAGCACCAGGACAGCCCGACGCCGCGGCGGCAGCGGCTGCAACGCGGCCACCAGTGCGAGCCTGAGATCCGCGCGCGCCTCCACGTCGAACCGCGCCTCGGGCAACGGCTCCAGCCAGGGGATGTCGAGCGCCGGCGTGAGCGGCGCACGCGGATCCTCGCCCGGTGCCCCGGGCCCGACGGCAGCGGGCAACGCGTGCGGCCCCTCGATCGAGGGGCCGTCAGGCAGGCGTTGGTCGTGATCCGGTACAGCCAGGTCCGCACGGAGGCGCGCACGGAGTCGTACCGGTCCCGGGCCTTCCAGGCCCGCAGCATCGTCTCCTGCGTCACGTCCTCGGCTTCGTGGAACGAGCCCGGCATGCGGTAGCAGTACGCCACCAGCCCAGCCCGGAACGGCGCCAAGTCCACGCGCCCGTCATGCCCTTCACGCGCGCGCGTGAAGGGCATGACGCGATCGGACTCCGCAGGCGCGGACTACAGCAGCCCGTCCCACATCTGCTCCAGCAGCACCGACCACCAGCTCTCCGGCGAACCGAGCGCCGCCGGGTCCAGGGAGGCCAGCTGGGCCTGGAAGTCGACGGTCCAGCGGCCCGCCTGCTCCTGGTTCAGCCCGAACCTGAGCCGCCACATCCGGCCCAGCAGCGCCAGGCAGCGCGCGAACTCCGGCAGCCCGGAGTTCACGAACTGCGGCGGCACCGGCCCACCGCCCGGACCCGCCTCCACGGGCACCGCGACGATGTTCGCCGTCCCGTACTGCACACAGATCGCCCGGCCGAAGTCCGTGCCCATCACCAGGTACGAGCCCGCGTCCGAGGCCGGCTGCACCCCGCGCTCGGCCGCCAGCTCCGCCAGCGTCGGCACCGGACGGCCCGGCTGGGCCTGCGCCCAGAAGAACGGGGCCATGTCCACCGGCAGCCCGGCCACCACCAGCGTGTGCGCCACGATCGGCGGCACACCCTGCCGGGACACCGCCTGCTGCTCGAACCGGAAGACCCCCAGCCCGAACGCCGCCGCCAGCTCCTGCGCGATGCCCTCCGGCGGGACGGGCGGCGTGCCCTGCACCGGCGGCAGCGGCGCCCGCACCGGCGCCGGCCGCGCGGGACCGTCCGCCACCTGGTGCAGCTCGCCCTGGTGCGCCAGCAACTGCTGCATGCCCTGCTGCCGGCTCGCGTGATCCGTGCCGTACGGCGCGATGCTCGTGATCCGCGCCTGCGGCCACTGCTCCCGGATCATCCGCGCGCAGTACGCACCCGGCAGCTCGCACGACTCCAGCTCCGTGTGCAGCTCCAGCACCTGGTCCGGCGGTACGTTCATCGCCCGCAGCTCGTGGAAGATCTGCCACTCCGGGTGCGGCGTACCCGGCGCCGAACGCCGGATCAGCTGCTGCTCGGAACCGTCCTGGGCGCGGTAGCGCAGCACGGCCTGATAGCCCGGGCCCACCGTCGGCTGCCCCTGCTGCGGGTAGCCGTACGCCGGAGGCTGCCCCGGCACGGGCCCGCCCGGCGGCGGCATCGCGCCCGGCGGCACAGCACCCGGCTGCACCGGCTGCGGGGCACCCGGGGCGCCGGGCGGCATACCGGGAGCGCCGGGGGCGGGCGGCGGCGGGGGCGCGCCGGGGCCGCCCACGGGAGGCGCGGCCAGCACGGTCTCCGCATGGTGCACAGCGCCGCGCCCGCCTCCGGAAGCCCCGGGGGCGCCCGGAGGCTGGGGTGCTCCGGGGGCGCCTGCGGGCTGCGGTGCGCCGGGGGCGGGAGGCATGCCCGGGGCGCCCGGAGCCGCGGGAGCGCCGGGCGGGTGCGGCAGGCCCGGGGCGCCCGGAGGCTGCGGCGCGCCCGCTCCCATCTGATTCGGGTCGGCCAGCATCGTGGCCGCGTGGTGCACGTTGCCCGGAGGCGTGCCACCGGGAACGCCCGGCGCACCAGGCGGGTTGGGAGCGCCCGGCGCGTTCGGGACGGCGCCCGGCGCCTGCGCCGCACCCGCGCCTCCCGGCCCACCGGGAACGCCCGGAGCACCAGGAACGCCCGGCCCCGCAGGCCCCTCGGGCCCGAGCGCCGACACCAGCTGCGTCGGCACGTACCCGCCCGCCGGCGCGCCCGGAGCACCGGGCGCGGGCGGCGGAGGCGTGCTCCCGGGGCGTGCGCCCGGCGTACCCGGAGCACCGGGAGCACCCGGCGGAGGAGGCGGCGCACCCAGTCCACCGCGCGCCTTGCGCGGCGGCGGTGCGGCCTTGCTCGTCGCGGCGTCCGCGATGTCCCCGGCATGCGGCGCGAGCGGACGCCCCGGAGTCCCAGGCCCCGCCGGAGGCTGCGGCGCGTTCGGGACAGCGCCCGGCGCCTGCGGATACCCGTACCCGGGAACAGCCGGCGGACCACCGGGCGCGCCCGGCGCGCCCGGGCCCTGCGGGTAGCCGTACTGCGAAGCGCCCGAAGGCGGCGGCGTGCTGCCCTGCGGAGCACCCGGCGCGCCAGGCCCCACAGGGGGCGCGGGCGGAGTGCCGGGCGCCGGGGAGTAGGCGGGCGCGCCCGACGGGGGCGTGCCCGGTGCCGCCGGACCCTGCGGGTAGCCGTACTGCGAGGCGCCCGGAGGCGGCGGCGGAGGCGTGCTGCCCTGCGGAGCACCCGGCATACCCGGCACACCCGGAGCAGCGGGCGCCCCGGGCACACCAGGCGCCCCCGGAGCACCACCCGAGGCGGGCGCACCGCCCTGCGCTCCCGGCGGGAAGTTCTGCGCTCCCGGCGCTCCCGGCGCGTTCGACCCGTCGAGCGCCGGCGCCACCGCCGTCGGCGGCAGCTGGCTGCCCCCAGACATCAGCGCCGTCTTCGCGTCCGGCGCCACCGCCGGCGGCCGCGGAGCCTCGACGTCCGCATCGCTCAACGGCGGCGCGAACACCGTCGCGGGCAACGGCACCGAACGGTCCTCACCCGCATCCGCGTTGGTGTCCGTACC
Organism: Streptomyces sp. NPDC001450; assembly: GCF_053597295.1. NCBI lineage: Bacteria > Bacillati > Actinomycetota > Actinomycetes > Kitasatosporales > Streptomycetaceae > Streptomyces > Streptomyces sp. NPDC001450. The sequence goes on along the minus strand of NZ_JBSFHY010000029.1, from coordinate 80,973 downwards.
GGCCCACGGCGTAGCTCCCTCGGGCACCTCCGCCGCAATCGGCGCCCCACCAGGCGCACCCACCCCCGGCACACCGGCAGCGGCAGCAGCAGCGCCCGCCCCGGCGGCCGGCCACGACGCACCACTCCCGGACCCACCGGCCGTACCCGCACCGTCCGTTCCAGCCCGGCCGTCGGCAGCCGCAGGCACCCCGGCCTGCGTCTCGGCAAGCGCCCCGCCCCCGACGAAACCCCCACCCACAGAACCGGACCCGGCACCAGCACCGGAGCCGGCCGCAGCCGCAGCCGCAGCGTCCTGCGCCGCCCCCGCCCGACGATCCGGAATCCCCAGCTTGTCCGCCGCCTCCTGCAACCACTCCGGCGGACTCAACAGGAACGACGTCTGGTTCAGGTCCACCCGGGCAGCCGCCGGCGCCGGCACCGCGTCCTCGACCTCGGCGCGGCCGTACTCCTCCTCGTACCGGCGGATCACCTCACCCACCGGCAACGCCGGCCACAAGGTCGCCTCACCGCTGTCCCGGGCGATCACCAGCCGCTGCGCGCCCGCGTCCGAACGCGGGCCCTCCGCACGGTCCTCGCCCCACACCACGAAGCCCAGCTCGAACTCCCGCACCCGCACCTCACGATGCTGGTACGCGGGAACGTCACCGTTGATCCACTCCTCGGCGCGCTCCTGCGCCTGCGCAAACGTCACCATCGCGAAGCTCACTCCCCCGCCGAAGACACCGGAACGGCACGCGCGAAACCGCCGTCCACCATCAGGTTCGCCACCGTCTCCAACTCCGGCGGATTGCCGGCCAGCCGCGCCAGGAAGGCGTCGAAGTCGTCACCGCACGGCAGCAACAACCGCTCCACCCGCTCCGCCGGCGACCACGACGGATCCACGTCCCGCGCATCGTCGTACGCGCAGAACCACACCGAACCGGCCCGCTCGCCCTTCACCTTCACCGCGAGCAGACCACCCTGCACGAAACCGACGCCCAGGTAATCCTTCGTCAGATGGTCACGCAGACACTTGTTCACGTACACCAGGTCATTGACCGCCGCCTCGTCCCGCACCGTGAAGAACGGCTGATCCACCAACAGCCCCAGCTCGGCGTCCAGCGCCGCACCCACCGGCGCGGCACCACCCGCCGCCTTCAGGAACGAACGGTAGGCACCCGGCAGGCGGTAGCCCAGGTCCTCCTCCACGCCCTGAACCTGCGACTCCGTCACGGCCACACCCGACTTCGACAGCCCGAAGTGCGCCGGACGCGTCTCCTGCAACGGCCGCGTACCCCGCTTGCCCTGGTCCACCCGCGCCGTCGCCACCCCACCGTGATGCCGCAGCAACGCCTTCACCTCGACCGGAACCAACTCCAGCCGCCGCGAACCCACCACGTGATGCCACGTCCAGCCGTGCGGCGTCGCCACCGCAGGCACCGTGTCCCACAACTCGTGCCCCGACGCCGCGAGAGCCGCGTTCGCCGACACGTAGTCCGTCAGCCGCAACTCGTCGACGCCGAAACCCTCCGGCGGATCGGCGATCTCCGCCGCCGCACGCGCGTACGGCGAGAAATCCGGGTAACCGCGCTCGTCGATCCGTACCCCTCTCGGGTGACGTGCCGCCCGGACCGGATCCGGGAAGTGCACGACCTGCCCGGCATAGGCCGCGTTCGGCGGCGCGGCTTGCTGCCCGAGCCGACCTGTCGTCATGGCGGTTGCCCCCTGCGGCGTTCTCTCTGGCCTGAACGGCGGTGTCGATCGCGGATGGCGACAGCCTATGCGGTACACGAACCCCGGTCACCGGCCCTCCACCTCACTCCTGCACTTCCCACCTCCCCTTTCGTGACCAGCCGTCACCCCGTCGTGACAGCCCGCCCAAACCCGGGCGTGTCGCACCGCCCCAGCTTCCGCACCAGCCACGGCATTTGGCACTCTGTGTCCTTCGGGGGGATGCCCGGGGAGGGGAAGACGATCATGAATACCTTGCAGACCGGAGGTAACGACGTGCGGGCCGGCGACCCTCGCATCGGCTGGAGCGGCACCGACACACCCCCCGCCCCCACCCTCCTGCACCGCCGCGACGGCATCCTCCCCACCGTCGCCGCCGCCCTCTCCGTACGCGGCTCCACCCTCACCGGCACCGCCGCCCGCGGCGACCAGCCCCCACCCCTCCACCCCCTCGTCCAGGACTTCCTCGACACCCTCACCAGCACCCAACGCGACCGCTTCACCGGCCGCTGCGCCGAAACCATCCTCATCTCACGGCACATCGCCGCCGCCGACGCCACCCGCAGCAAACGCGCCGCCCGCAAACCCATGACCAACGGCGAAGCCCGCAGAGCCCTCAAACAGGCCAAACTCACCGCCCGCCGCATACGCGAGGACGGCGACCCCCTCCACGGCAGCTTCGCCACCCCCTGCCGCGCCTGCACCGCCCTCAGCGCCCACTTCGGCGTCCGCATCGTCGACCCGACCACCACCGACAACTGACGCCCCGGCCCGCCCCGGCACCGACCAGAACCACCCAGCCGGCCCGAGCCGGCACGACGATCGAAGGGCCGATGCACCCCGACCGCACCTCGTCCACCCGCTTCCCCGTACCCGTCGACGCCGCCCTGCGCGCCGCCGGCTGGCAACCCGGACGCTGGGACATAAAGCAGGCAGAGATCTGGGCCGACACCCTGCGCGAACACACCTCACCCGCCGGACACCGGCACACCGTCTTCCCCGCCGCCGTCGAAGCCTGGGCCGAATTCGGCGGCCTCCACATCAAACCCAACGGCCCCGGCCGCCAGGTCGCCCCCGCCACCCTCCACCTCGACCCGCTGCACGGCCTCCACCACGCCCGCACCCTCGGCGACCTCGGCCGCGCCCTCGGCACCGAAGTCAGCCCCCTCGGCGAGGAAGCCGACACCTCGGCCCTCCTCGCCATCGACACCGAAGGCCGCGTCTACACCCTCGACCACACCGGCGACTGGTACGTCGGCCCCGACATCGACCACGCCCTGTCCACCCTCATCGCCGGCACAGCACCCGTACGCCTCACCGTCGCCTGAGCCACCCCGCACGACACCCGCGCACCACACACACCACAGCGCCGGCCCACCGCATCACCACGGACACGGCACCGGCGCACCACGCACCCGGCCTACACCGCCGGAATCACCGCCGACACCCGGAAACCCCCCACATCCGTCGGCCCCGAAACAAACACACCACCCAGCGCGACGACCCGCTCCCGCATCCCCACCAGGCCGTTACCACCCGACGGCAACCGCGCCGCCGACGCCGACCCGGGCTCCGGCGGCTCGTTCTCCACCTGCATCGCGATCTCCACCCCCCGATGCGCCAGCCGCACATACGTCTTGGCGCCCGCCGCATGCTTGTGGACGTTCGTCAACGCCTCCTGCACCACCCGGTACGCCGTCTGCTCGACCTCCGGCGCATACACCCGCACCTCCCCCTCGACCGACAGATCCACCACCATCCCGGCCGCCGCCGACTGCCCGACCAACTCCTCCAGCTCCGACAGACACGGCCCGTCCCCAGCCGCCTCCTCGGCAACCGCCTCCGACACCGCCTTCGCGGCCGCCACCGCGGCCAACGGCAGCGACGCCGCACGCCGCTCCGCACCATCACCGGCCCGCAGCACCCCGAGCATCTCCCGCAACTCGGTCAACGCCTGCCGCCCCATGTCCCCCACCAGCGCCGCGTTCCGCACGGCCTTCTCGGGATCCTTCCGCGCCACCGCCTGCAACGCCGCCGCGTGCACCACCATCAGACTCACCCGATGCGCGACCACGTCATGCATCTCCCGAGCGATCCGCGTCCGCTCCTCGCCACGCGCCCACTCGGCCCGCTCCTCCGCCCGCTCCGCGAGCAACTGAAGCTCCCGCTCCAGACTGTCCGCCCGCTCCCGCAGACTCTCCATCAACCGACGCCGCGCCCCCACGTACAACCCCAGCAGCACCGGCGGAGCCGTCAGCCCCAGAGACGTCGTGATCGAAGCGAACGGTACAAACCAGTCACCCAGGGTCAGATCGCCCCGCGCCATGTCCTGCCGCACCCGCACGAACGTCACGATCATCGTGCCCAGCAACGACATCCCCGCCAGCGCCACGATGATCCGCCGCGGCAACTCGCACGCCGCCAGCGTGTACAGGCCGACGATGCCCATCAGGAAACCCATCTGGGCCGGCGTGATCGCGATCGCGACCAGCACGACGGCGATCGGCCACTTCCTGCGCACCAGCAGGACCGAACCGGCGATCAAGCCGAAAACGGCCCCCACCGACGCCGGGATCCCCGCATCCCGCGCGAACGGAATCCCCTCCGCGCCGCACTCCACGGCGGACACCAGCGCGAGACTCCCGTCGAGCACCGCACTGCGCCGCCTGGTCCACCACCATGGGCCGGTCAGGGCCCCGGCATGCTCTTCCCCCGTCGCGGTCATGCCTCCAGCCTACGGGCGCGGGCAACGGCAGTTCCGGTGACTTTCGCCTACCGGCACGGACCACACCTCGTAATCGAATGGCATCGAAACCCGCCGGTATCCCTCGAACTACTGAACGTCACCTGTTCACACCCGGAAGCCAACATTCCGCCCGGACGGTACGCGCATGACACATTCACCGGGCAAGAGCGGCAAGTACGAGGACTTCGAGGGGTTGCGGGAGCGAGCGGTCGCGTTGCGACGGGAAGGGCTCAGCCGACGGCAGATCCGGGACCGGCTGCGCGTCGACAACGACGATATCCTCAACCGGCTGCTGGAGGGGGAGCCGCCTCCGGAGTGGACGAAGCGGCCGAACGCGAAGGACGACCTGCGGGAGAAGGCGCGGGAGCTGCGGCTCCAGGGGTGGACTTACGACCAGATCCAGGTCGCGCTGGGCTGCTCGAACATGAGCTGGCGATGCGGGACGAGGAGCGCCAGCGAACCAAGACGGTCGCAGCGCAGCAGATCGGCGAGATGTCCGACCGCGACCTGTTCATGGCAGGCGTCGCGCTCTACTGGGCCGAAGGCTCCAAGGACAAGCCTTACGACCGACGCGAGAACGTCATCTTCGTCAACAGTGACCCAGGAGTCATCGAGCTCTACCTGGCGTGGCTGGACCTGCTGGGCGTAGCACGGGACCGTCTTCGATACAACGTCATGATCCACGAAACCGCCGACGCGACCAGCGCCGAGCGCTACTGGGCCAACCTCGTCGGCGCCGACCACTCTGCCTTTAACAAGACGACCCTCAAGAAGCACAACCCAAAGACCGTCCGCAAGAACGTGGGTGAGAATTACCGGGGTTGTCTCACGGTCCGCGTGTCGCAGGGTGCCGACTTGTACCGGCGCATCGAGGGGTGGTGGTCCGGGATGGTGGTAGCAGCGAAACAGCGAACCACGTAGGCTGGCCCCCGCACTCCCCCGTGGTGTAATCGGCAACACACTCCGCTTTGGACGGTGTATTTCAGGTTCGAGTCCTGGCGGGGGAGCCATGCTCGGTTCGGGCCCTGACTGCACAGTCAGGGCCCGCTCTCATATCCCCCCAACCCCACCCCGGTATCCTTCGGCTGTCACCCACACCCATCCAGAGCCGAAGGGCAACCCCGTGAGCGCCATTCGCCCGGCAGCCGTCGTCGTTCTCGCAGCGGGTGAGGGCACCCGTATGAAGTCGGCCACACCGAAGGTCCTGCACCAGATCTGCGGCCGTTCCCTGGTGGGCCATGTGCTGGCCGCCGCCCGCGAGTTGGACCCCGCGAACCTGGTCGTCGTCGTGGGCCACGCCCGTGAGCAGGTCACCGCGCACCTGACCGAGATCGACCCCGGTGTGCGCACGGCGGTGCAGGCGCAGCAGAACGGCACGGGGCACGCCGTACGCATGGCGCTGGAAGAGCTGGGCGGGGCTGTCGAGGGGACCGTCGTGGTCGTGTGCGGGGACACGCCTCTTCTCGCCGCCGACACGCTCCAGCGGCTCGCCGCGACCCACACTGCCGACGGCAACGCCGTGACCGTGCTGACCGCCGAGGTCCCGGACGCGACCGGTTACGGCCGTATCGTGCGCGACGAGGCGAGCGGTGCCGTGACCGCGATCGTGGAGCACAAGGACGCCACCGAGGTCCAGCGGGCGATCCGGGAGATCAACAGCGGGGTGTTCGCCTTCGACGGGCAGTTGCTCTCGGACGCGCTGAAGAAGGTGCGGACGGACAACAGTCAGGGTGAGGAGTACCTGACGGACGTGCTCGGGATTCTGCGGGAGGCCGGGCATCGGGTGGGGGCGTCGGTCGCCGCCGATCACCGGGAGATCGCCGGTATCAACAACCGTGTCCAGCTCGCCGAGGCCCGTCGCATTCTCAACGACCGGCTGCTGACTCGCGCGATGCTCGACGGCGTGACCGTCGTGGACCCGGCCACCACCTGGGTCGACGTGACCGTGACCTTCGAGCAGGACGCTCTCGTCCATCCGAACACGCAGCTGACCGGTTCGACGCACCTCGGTGAGGGTGCGGAGGTCGGGCCGAACAGCCGGCTGAAGGACACCCGGGTGGGTGCGGGGGCTCGTGTGGACAACACGGTGTCGGACGGTGCGCGGATCGGTGAGCAGGCGTCCGTGGGGCCGTTCGCGTACCTGCGGCCGGGTACGCGTCTGGGTCTCAAGGCCAAGATCGGTACGTATGTGGAGACGAAGAACGCGTCGATCGGTGAGGGGACGAAGGTTCCGCATCTGTCGTACGTGGGTGATGCGACGATCGGTGACTTCACGAACATCGGTGCCGCGAGTGTGTTCGTGAACTACGACGGTGAGAACAAGCACCACACGACGGTCGGGTCGCACTGCAAGACAGGTTCGGACAACATGTTTGTGGCTCCTGTCACGGTCGGGGACGGTGCTTACACTGCCGCCGGGTCCGTGATCACGAAGGATGTGCCGCCCGGTTCGCTGGCCGTGGCCCGTGGTCAGCAGCGGAATATCGAGGGCTGGGTGGCCCGGAAGCGTCCTGGGAGTGCGTCCGCGAAGGCGGCTGAGGCGGCGTCCCGGAGGGGCGAGGGCGAGGGCTGACCGGAAACGGGTGCGCCAAACACGGCGTACCGTGATAAGTGCACATCCGCACAAGTGCATACCCGCTGCTGAGACACCTCTGAGGAGACAGTGCTGTGACCGGGATCAAGACGACCGGCGAGAAGAAGTTGATGTTCTTCTCCGGCCGCGCCCACCCCGAGCTTGCCGAGGAGGTCGCCCAGCAGCTGGGTGTCGGGGTTGTCCCGACGAAGGCCTTCGACTTCGCCAATGGCGAGATCTACGTCCGTTACCAGGAGTCGGCTCGTGGTGCGGACTGCTTCCTGATCCAGAGCCACACGGCTCCGATCAACAAGTGGATCATGGAGCAGCTGATCATGATCGACGCGCTGAAGCGTGCTTCGGCGCGGTCCATCACGGTCATCGTGCCGTTCTACGGTTACGCGCGGCAGGACAAGAAGCACCGGGGTCGTGAACCGATCTCGGCGCGTCTGATCGCGGATCTGATGAAGACGGCGGGTGCCGACCGGATCCTGACGGTGGATCTGCACACGGACCAGATCCAGGGCTTCTTCGACGGGCCGGTGGACCACCTGTTCGCGCTTCCGCTGCTGGCGGACTACGTGGGCGGCAAGGTGGACCGGGACAAGCTGACGGTGGTGTCTCCGGACGCGGGTCGGGTGCGGGTGGCGGACCGTTGGTGCGACCGGTTGGGTGCGCCGCTCGCGATCGTGCACAAGCGGCGTGACAAGGACGTGGCGAACCAGGTGACCGTCCACGAGGTCGTGGGTGAGGTCAAGGGCCGGGTGTGTGTGCTGGTGGACGACATGATCGACACCGGTGGCACGATCTGTGCGGCTGCGGACGCGCTGTTCGCGCATGGTGCGGAGGACGTCATCGTGACGGCGACGCACGGTGTGCTGTCGGGTCCGGCTGCGGACCGGCTGAAGAACTCGCGGGTGAGTGAGTTCGTGTTCACGAACACGCTGCCGACGCCGGGTGAGCTGAGTGCGGATCTGGACAAGATCACGGTGCTGTCGATCGCTCCGACGATCGCGAGTGCGGTGCGTGAGGTGTTCGAGGACGGGTCTGTGACCAGCCTCTTCGACGAGCAGTGAGGTTTCTGCAGGCCCTCCTGGCGGGCTAGCTGAAGATCCTTTTGGGTGCGGCCTCCCTTGCCGAGTAGACTGCTGCAGTTGCTCGGCGAGGGAGGCCGTACCTGTTCACACGGGTATCGGCGGTCCGTTATCGACGCGCTCTTCGTAGCAGGCCGTTCGTGGCCGGGTGACCCTGTCCGTTCGCGATTCCTACGAGGAGTGATCAACATGTCCGAGGTGAAGCTCGCCGCCGAGACGCGCACCGAGTTCGGCAAGGGTGCCGCCCGCCGTATCCGCCGTGACAACAAGGTCCCCGGTGTCCTGTACGGCCACGGCTCGGACCCGCTGCACCTGACCCTGCCGGGCCACGACCTGCTGCTGGCGCTGCGTACGCCGAACGTCCTGATCTCCCTGGACATCGACGGCAAGACCAACGAGCTGGCGATCCCGAAGGCCGTGCAGCGTGACCCGCTGAAGGGCTTCCTGGAGCACGTCGACCTGCTGCTGGTCAAGCGTGGCGAGAAGGTCACGGTCGAGGTTCCGGTCCACGCCGAGGGTGAGCTGGCCGCCGGTGGCAACCTGCTCGAGCACGTTCTGAACGCCCTGCCGGTCGAGGCCGAGGCCACCCACATCCCCGAGGCGCTCACCGTCTCCGTCGAGGGCCTGGAGGCCGGTGCCTCCGTCCTCGCCAAGGACATCAAGCTGCCTTCCGGTGTGACCCTGGCCGTCGAGGAGGACGCGGTCGTCCTGCAGGTCCTGCAGGCGCAGATCGAGGAGGCCGTCGAGGAGGCCGCCGAGGGCGAAGAGGCTGCCGAGGCCTGATCGGCGGCTCGGCCGTAGCAGGGCTGAGGCGCGTTTCGTGGGCGCCCGGTGCTGCAGGCTGTGCCCACCCTCCCCCGCTCTCGGCTTCGCTCGAGCGGGGGGACCCCCATCGCCCTGCGGAACGACTGCCCGCAGCAGTATCAGCCGCTGCTCCCCTTGGGGGAGCAGCGGCTGGCGCGTATCAAGGAGACATGGACGTGACCACCCCCGCCAACGCCCCCTGGCTCATCGTGGGCCTCGGTAATCCTGGGCCCGAGTACGCCATGAACCGGCACAACGTCGGGTTCATGGTGGCGGATCTGCTGGCGCAGCGGATCGGGGGGAAGTTCAAGCGTGCGGGCAAGGCGCAGGCGCAGGTGCTGGAGGGGCGGGTCGGTCCGGTGGGGCCGGCGAACCGGCGGGTGATCCTGGCCAAGCCGATGTCGTTCATGAACCTGTCCGGAGGTCCGGTGAACGCGCTGCGGGACTTCTACAAGGTGCCGGTGGCGAACATCGTCGCGATCCATGACGAGTTGGACATCGACTACGGCACGCTGCGGCTGAAGCTGGGCGGTGGCGACAACGGGCACAACGGCCTGAAGTCGATGACGAAGGCGATGGGGGCGGACTATCACCGGGTGCGGTTCGGGATCGGCCGGCCGCCGGGGCGGATGCAGGTGGCGGACTTCGTGCTGAAGGACTTCTCTTCTGCGGAGCGCAAGGAGCTGGACTACTTCGTGGACCGTGCGGCGGACTCGGTGGAGTGTCTGGTGACCGAGGGCCTGGAGCGGGCGCAGAGCGCGTACAACTCCTGACTTGTCCGGCCATGCCGGCCGCCGGAGTTGACCGGCCGTGGGGGGATGGCCAATGATCCCGGCCATGCCTGCCACAGCCGCCACCGCTCGCCAGGCCTCCGTGACCGCGCTGCGGTTCGGGCGGGTCGCCACGATGGGGGTGCTCGCCGCGCTGATCCTGTTCACCGGGGTGTGGGGTTCCTGGGGGACCGCGCAGCACGTGATGCTGACGAAGGGGCGCGAGCGCGGCACGATCAGGGTGACGAGCTGTGCCGGGGACATGTGCCGGGGCCCGTTCACGCCGGTGTCCGAGGGGGCGCGGGCGCGGTCGGGCGTGGAGATCGCGAAGTCGGTCGCGGTGCGCAAGGGGCTGACGTACGCCGTGGTGGTGAAGCCGGGGACCGACGAGGTGGTGCGGTCGGGGCCGGCGGGGATCCTGTACGCCTGGATTCCGCTGGGTGGTGCGTTGCTGATGGCGTCGGTGGTCGTGGCGGGCGGTATGCGGCTGACGCGGCCCGCGTGGGTGCTGGCGGGGTCGGGGATCGCGCTGCTGACGGGTGCTTTTGTCGTGACCCTCTGATGTCGCGCCCGTCTGATGTCGCGCCCGTCTGATTTCGTGGCCTGCTGATTTCGTGACCCGCTGATTTCGTGACCCGCTGAGGGGTTGGGGAGTTCTTCACGTCTGTGGGGGGTCTGTTTGTTGCCTGTTCGTGCTTGACCGGCTGTCCGTCGTGGCCGGAAGCTGAGCCGCCCCCTCCACATCTTCCCCGTTCGCCACTCGAAGATGGACCCTGCCCATGCGTACCCTCATCCGCGCCGGCGCGCTGACCGCCGGTGTCGCGGCGGCGCTCGTGTGCGCCCCCGCCGCCCACGCGAGTGCCCCCGGTGACAACGGCACCGTAAAGATCCATGACGCCAAGACCGGCGAGGAACTGCGCCGCAACGAGCCGCACGTGTGCACCTTCTACCTGGACGCCTTCGGTTTCGACGGGGTGCAGCAGGTGGGCTGGCACATCGAGGTCTGGGCGCCGACGGCCGCGCCGAAGGGCGCGACGGTGAAGTCGGGCGCCCTCACGCTGGACGCGGACGGTCACGGCCGTAGCGAGGACCTGTCGCTGCCGGACGGTCACTACAAGCTGTTCTGGAACTTCGAGGGCGAGAAGGGCGCGGCCAAGCACAAGGTGTTCTGGACGGACTGCGCCGGCTCGCAGGGCGGTGGGGGCGGTGCGCCGACCCCGTCGGGTTCGGCGTCACCGTCCCCGTCCAGTGCGGCGCCGGGCGCGTCCGCGTCCCCGTCCGGAAGCCCGTCGCCGGGCTCGTCGCAGGGCGCGGCGCCGGGCTCGTCGTCGGCCCCGTCCTCCGCGCCGTCCGCCCGGGGCGCCGGCGGTGACCTCGCCGAGACCGGTAATGGTGCCCCGGTGGGCCTGCTGTCGGCCGTCGCTGCCGCGCTGGTCGGTGCGGGGGGCTGTCTGGTGGCGCTGCGGCGCAGGGCCCGGCGGGGCTGAGGCGGCCGGACGCACGGGTGCCCCCGAGGTCGTACGGACCTCGGGGGCACCTTCGTTGTGCGGTGGCCGTCAGCCGGTGTTGCGCAGGCCCGCTGCCACGCCGTTGACGGTGAGGAGCAGGGCGCGGGAGAGCAGCGGGTCGGGTTCGGCGCCGGCGGCCGCGGCGTCCCGCTGGCGCTTGAGCAGGGTGACCTGGAGGTAGGAGATCGGGTCCAGGTAGGCGTCGCGGATGGTGAAGGTCTGCCGGAGGGCGGGCTGGGCGTCGAGGAGTTCCTTCTCGCCGGTGACGCGCAGCACCTCGCGGACGGTCAGCTCGTGTTCGGCCTTGATGGTGTCGAAGACGTGCTTGAGCTCGTCGGGGACGAGGGTGTCGACGTAGTGCTGGGCGATCCGCAGGTCCGTCTTGGCGAGGGTCATCTCGACGTTGGACATGAAGTTGCGGAAGAAGTGCCACTGCTCGTGCATCTCGTCGAGCACGGTGTCCCCTTCCTGCCGCAGGCCTGCCTCGCGCAGGGCCTTGAGGCCGGAGCCGACGCCGAACCAGCCGGGGACGATCTGCCGGGACTGGGTCCAGCCGAACACCCACGGGATGGCGCGCAGGCCGTCGAGTCCGGCGCCGGAGTCGGGGCGGCGCGAGGGCCGGGAGCCGAGGTGGAGGTCGGCGAGCTGGTCCACGGGGGTGGAGGCGAAGAAGTACGCGGGCAGGTCGGGGTCCTCGACGAGCCTGCGGTAGGCGGCGTGGGCGGCGTCGGAGACGACGTCCATGGCCGCGTCCCAGCGGGCGAGGGCCTCGTCGGACTGGCGGGGGGCGGTGTGCAGGGCGGAGGCCTGCAAAGTGGCCGCGACCGTCAGTTCGAGGTTCTCCCGGGCCAGGGACGGGATGAGGTACTTGTCGGAGATGACCTCGCCCTGCTCGGTGACCTTGATCTCACCCTCCAGGGTGCCCCAGGGCTGGGCGAGGATGGCGTCGTGGGAGGGGCCGCCGCCGCGGCCGACGGTGCCGCCGCGGCCGTGGAAGAGCCGCAGCCGCACCCCGTAGCGATGCGCGACGTCACGCAGGCGCCGCTGCGCCCGGTGGATCTCCCACTGGCTGGTGGTGATGCCGCCGAACTTGGAGGAGTCGGAGTAGCCGAGCATGACCTCCTGGACGTCGCCGCGCAGCGCGACCAGGCGCCGGTAGGACGGGTCGGAGAGCATGTCCTCGAGGATGGTGTCGGCGGCGCGCAGCTCGTCGGTGGTCTCCAGGAGGGGCACGATGCCGATCTTCGCCCAGCCGGCGTGCAGGTCGAGGAGGCCGGCCTCGCGGGCGAGGACGGCGGCGGCGAAGACGTCGTCGGCGCCCTGGCACATGGAGATGATGTAGGACTCGATGACCTCGGGGCCGAAGACCTCGAGGGCGCGCTTGACGGTCTCGAAGACGCCGAGGGTCTTGGCGCCGGCGGCGTCGACGGGGGCCGGGCTCGGGGCCAGCGGCCTGCGGGAGCGCAGCTCCTTGGCGAGGAGCTTGGCCCGGTAGTCGCGGGGCATGTCGGCGTAGCGCCAGGACTCCTCGCCGAGGCGGTCGAAGAGCTGGCCGAGGGCGTGGTGGTGGGCGTCCGCGTGTTCGCGTACGTCCATGGTGGCGAGCTGGAGGCCGAAGGCGGCCAGGGTGCGGATGGTGCGGCTCATGCGGCCGTCGGCGAAGAGGGCGCCGCGGTGCTCGCGCAGGGAGGTCTGGATGATCCGGAGGTCGGTGAGCAGTTCGCCGGTGCCGAGGTAGTCGCGGCCCGCCTCGTGCGGGGTGCCCTTGGCGAGGCGCTGCTTGGTGTTCTCCAGCTTCTGCCGGATGCAGGTGGCCTTGAGCCGGTAGGGCTCCTCGGCGTTGAGGCGCTTGTAGCGGGGGCTGATCTCGGGCAGCCGCTCCAGGTCGGCCTGGAGGGACTCCAGGAGTTCCTCGGTGGCGCCGGCGTAGCGGATGGAGTTGGAGAGCAGGCCGCGCAGTTCGTCGATCATCTCCAGGGCGTCGTTGATGCCGTGCTCGTGCTGGAGGATGAGGACGTCCCAGGTGACCTGGGGGGTGACGTTGGGGTTGCCGTCGCGGTCGCCGCCGATCCAGGTGCCGAAGGTGATGGGGCGGGTGGCGTCGGGGAGCCTGACGCCGACACGCTCGAGTTCGGCGGTGAGGTCCTCGAGGACGTCGCCGACGGCGTCGGCGTGCAGTTCGTCGAGGTAGTAGATGGCGTTGCGGGCCTCGTCGGCGGGCTCGGGGCGCACCACGCGCAGTTCGTCGGTCTGCCAGACGAGGTCGATGTTCTCGGCGAGGCGGACGTCGTGGCGGCGGCGGTCGGAGTCGAGGACGGGGGTGTCCAGGAGCGCGGCGATGCGCCGGAGCTTGTTGAGGACCGAACGGCGCGCGGCCTCGGTGGGGTGCGCCGTGAACACCGGGCGGACGTTGAGGTGCTCGACGGTCTGCCTGAGGTGCTCGGGGTCGGCGTCCTTGAGGCGGTCGGCGGTGCGGGCGAGGAGGCCGCCCTCGGCGGCGCGGCGGGCGCGCAGCTCACGGCCGCGGTGCACCTGTTCGGTGACGTTGGCCAGGTGGAAGTAGGTGGAGAAGGCGCGGACCAGCTTGGCGGCGGTCTGCAGTTCGGTGCCGCGCAGCAGCTCGGCGGCGGCCTCGCCGTCCTCTCGGGTGAGGCGGCGGACCTTTTCGACCAGGTCGAGGAGTTCGGGCCCCTCCTGCCTTACGAGGGTCTCGCCCAGGAGGTCACCCAGTCGCCTGATGTCGGCGCGCAGCTCGCTGCTGGTCGTGGTGGTCTGGTCGTCGGCACTGCTCACAGGTGCGGCTCCTTGCAGTGTTGAAGCTCGTCTGGGAGGGAACCCGGAGCACGATCCACCACGCGGCAGGGGTACCGCATACGGGCCGGAGCGTCCGGGAAGGAATCAGAGCGGACCGCGCTGTCCGACCGACTTCCAGGATAGGTGTCGATGCGGACGCGCAGGCTCTCGGGCTCTTGCCGCGGCTCGACACGCTGCCATACTTACGTCGCCGTAGGTTACGGAACCGTAGGGAAGTATCGCTGGAGTCCCGTTCGGTCCGGCCGGCCCGGCGACCTGTCCCGACCCTCGAACCCCACAGGGGACACGCATGACCTCACGTTCCGATGTGATCGATGAATCCCGTACGGCCGACGACACTCCGGTCTCCTCCGCCACGCTGGGTGGCGAGCAGAAGCGTTCGATCGAGCAGATCACGCTGCTCCTGTTCATCACCGTGCCGTTCCTGGCACTGGTGGCGGCCGTGCCGCTGGCCTGGGGCTGGGGGGTGAGCTGGCTCGATCTGGGCCTGCTGGTGTTCATGTACTTCCTGGGGTGCCACGGCATCACGATCGGTTTCCACCGGTACTTCACCCATGGTTCGTTCAAGGCCAAGCGGCCCCTGCGGATCGCGCTGGCGATCATGGGGTCGCTGGCGGTGGAGGGCCCGCTGGTGCGCTGGGTGGCCGACCACCGCAGGCATCACAAGTTCTCCGACGCCGAGGGTGACCCGCACTCGCCGTGGCGGTTCGGGGAGACCGTCCCCGCGCTGATGAAGGGCCTGTGGTGGGCGCACATCGGCTGGATGTTCGACGAGGAGCAGACGCCGCAGGACAAGTACGCGCCGGATCTGATCAAGGACCCGGCGATCCGGGCGGTCTCCCGCCAGTTCGTCCTGTGGACGGCCGTGTCCCTGCTGGTGCCCCCGCTGGTCGGCGGTCTGGTGACGATGTCCTGGTGGGGCGCGTTCACCGCGTTCTTCTGGGGTTCACTCGTGCGAGTGGCGCTGCTGCACCATGTGACGTGGTCGATCAACTCGATCTGCCACGCGGTGGGCAAGCGGCCGTTCAAGTCGCGGGACCGCTCGGGCAACGTGTGGTGGCTGGCGGTGCTGTCCTGCGGGGAGTCCTGGCACAACCTGCACCACGCGGACCCGACCTCGGCGCGGCACGGCGTGATGCGCGGCCAGATCGACTCCTCGGCACGCATCATCCGCTGGTTCGAGATGCTCGGCTGGGCGTACGACGTGCGCTGGCCGTCACGCTCGCGTATCGATTCTCGCCGTAACACCGACGAAGGCGGCTCCCGGCGCCGGAAGGAGCCCGCGAAGGCGGCATGATTGACGCCGTGGCGACCGACTCCAGCACCCCCAGCACTGACAAACCGCGGCGAGCGCGCCGGACCCGTATGACCGGTGCGGAGCGCCGCCAGCAGTTGCTGGAGATCGGTCGCACCCTCTTCGCCGCGAAGGGTTTCGAGGGCACCTCGGTGGAGGAGATCGCGGCGAAGGCCGGGGTGTCCAAGCCGGTGGTGTACGAGCACTTCGGCGGCAAGGAGGGGCTGTACGCGGTGGTGGTGGACCGCGAGATGCGGCGCCTGCTGGACATGGTCACCGGCTCGCTGACGGCCGGCCACCCCCGCGAGCTGTGCGAGCAGGCCGCCTTCGCCCTGCTCGACTACATCGAGGAGTACACGGACGGCTTCCGCATCCTGGTCCGCGACTCCCCCATTCCGCAGTCGACGGGCTCCTTCGCCTCGCTGATCTCCGACATCGCCACCCAGGTGGAGGACATCCTGGGCCGCGAGTTCAAGTCCCGCGGCTTCGACCCGAAGCTCGCCCCGCTGTACGCCCAGGCCCTGGTCGGCATGGTCGCCCTGACCGGCCAGTGGTGGCTGGACGTACGCCGCCCGAAGAAGGCGGAGGTGGCGGCGCATCTGGTGAATCTGGCTTGGCACGGGCTTGACGGGCTGGAGCCGAAGCCTCGGCTGATAGGGCACCGGAAGAGCTGAGCCCGCCGGGACGGCGGGGCTTGATCACCCGATGTGATGACCTTTGTCGGTCCCGGCGGCTAACGTGGGTACTCAGGCCGAGATCCCGTTCACGGGAGGAATCACCATGACTGCCGAGCCCATCGACGAGCCCGGCACCCGTTGGCCCGTGCCGCCACCCGACGGCTACACGGTGGACGACCTGTTCACGCTGCCCGACCTCCCGCCGCACACCGAGCTGATCGACGGGAGCCTCGTCTTCGTGAGTCCGCAGCGGCGATTTCACAGCCTCATGATCGACCTGCTGGTGGCGGGCCTGCGCAGTACAGTTCCGAAGCACCTGAAGGTCCGCCGCAAGATGACAGTCGTCCTGAACCGACGCAACGGACCCGAGCCGGACGTCAGCGTGCTCCGCGCGGAAGCCGAGGGGGGCTTGGATCAGACGCGGTACGAGGCACGCCACGTCGTACTGGCCGTCGAGGTGGTGTCCCCCGACTCCGAGGAACGGGATCACGACACCAAGCCGCGTAAATATGCCGCCGCGGGCATCCCGCATTTCTGGCTGGTGGAGATGACCGACACGAACCCGCGTCCGGTGATCAGGGTCTACGAGCTCGACCCCATCAACAGGGTGTACGGCCTGACAGGCACTTATCACGACCGGCTCAAAGTCGGCGTGCCCTACGACATCGACATCGACATCACGCTGGACGCCCTCGACGTGCTGTGACCGGCTCCAGGAACTCCAACCGGTTCCCCACCGGGTCCTCCGAGTAGAAGCGTCGGTGGCCCGGCAGATCGTCGTCCCAGGTCACCGGCGCGCCCCTCTCCGCGAGCCGGGCTGCGTACGCCTCGATGTCCGTCACCCTCAGTCCGGGGTGTGCCTTGCGGGCCGGCCGGAAGTCCTCCTCGATGCCGAGGTGGAGCTGTACGGCCCCCGCCTGGAACCAGCAGCCCCCGCGCGCCGCCAGCACCGGCGGCTTGGGGGTCTCCGTCATGCCGAGGACGTCGACGTAGTACGCCCGCAACAGGTCCTCCGAACCGGGTGGAGCCGCCAGCTGAACGTGATCCACAGCGGCGAGCATGCTCATGCCCCCTTCACGGCCACCGCGAACAGCCGCCGGAACGGCAGCACCGTGCCGTACGGCGCGCTCGGGTAGGCCTCGCGGAGCAGGTCCCGGTACTCGGTGACGAAGGCGTCGCGGGCCTCGGGGTCGTCGGCGAGGGCGGTGAGGGCGGGGCGCAGGCCGGTGCCCTTGACCCAGTCCAGGACCGGGTCCCCGCCCTCCAGGACGTGGAAGTACGTCGTCTGCCACACGTCGGTCGCGCAGCCGAGGCGGGCGAGGCGGTCCAGGTAGGTGCCGGGGGTGTGGACGGAGTCCTCGTGGCGCAGGACGTCGGCGAGGCGGGGCTTCCAGCGGGGCGTGGCGGCCAGTTCGCGCATCAGGGCGTGCAGCGGGGCGTCGATGTTGTCCGGGACCTGGAAGGCGAAGGTGCCGCCGGGCTTGAGGGCGGCGATCCAGTCGGCGAAGCGGTCGGCGTGACCGGGCACCCAGTGGAGGGTGGCGTTGGAGAGGATCAGGTCGTGCGGCTCCTCGGGCGTCCAGACGCGGGCGTCGGCGGGGGCGAAGTCCAGGCGGCCGCCGCCAGCCGTGGCGCCCTCGTGGTCGACGTGCGCCTTGTCGAGCATCTCGGGCGAGTTGTCGTAGCCGGTGATGTGCGCGGTGGGCCAGCGTTCGGCGAGTAGGGCGGTGACGTTGCCGGGGCCGCAGCCGAGGTCGGCGATGCGCGGTCGCCCTGCGGGCGGTTCTGCCGGGAGGGCGGGGACGCGGGCGAGCAGGTCGCCGAAGGGGCGGGCGCGGTGGCCGGCGTGGCGGAGGTACTGGGCGGGGTCCCAGGTGGGCGTCGTCATGACTCCACTCTCCCGCCGCACTTATCTTGATGTCAAGAGACTTGAGGTCAAGAGACTTCATGTCGACACAACCACTACACTGATCTCCATGGAGGACGAGGTCGATCGGCTGGTCGCAGCGTGGCGCCGGGAGCGTCCGGACCTCGACGTGGAGCCGTTGGAAGTGCTCAGCCGGGTGAGCAGACTGGCCCGGCACCTGGACCGCGCACGCCGGCTCGCCTTTTCCGAGCACCAGCTCGAACCCTGGGAGTTCGACGTGCTGACCGCGCTCCGGCGCGCGGGAACGCCGTACCAGCTCTCCCCCGGGCAGCTGCTGACGCAGACCCTGGTCACCTCGGGCACGATGACCAACCGGATCGACCGGCTCGCGAAGAAGGGCCTGGTGGAGCGGCTGCCCGACCCGAGCGACCGGCGGGGCGTACTGGTCCGGCTGACCGACACGGGCCGGGACCGCGCGGACCAGGCACTGGCGGGCCTGCTGGAACAGGAGCGGGCGATCCTCGCCGAGCTGTCCCGCGCGCAGCGCGCCGAACTCGCCAGCCTGCTACGCCAGCTGACCGCCCCGTTCGACAACATCCCCGGCTAGGCCCTGTCGTCAAATTCCCGTCGTCCGCCCGGAGGGCGGGCCCCGCGGCGTCTGGTGCGTGCGATCGCAAGGCGCCGGAGCGTCTTCGTGGCGGAGCCACGTGGGCGGTCTGGCAACGCGGCGAGCGTGCGTGCCAGACGCCGCGGGGCAGGCGGGAATTTGACGACAGGGCCTAGGGGCCTGCCGGGCGGCTCCTGCCGGAGACGCGGGGTCCGCCTCGCAGCTGCAGCACCAGACCCCGCTCACGTACTTGATCAGGCGCTGTTGGTTTCCTCCGTCATGACCCGCCCGGCAGGCCCAAGGTCCACGGGACCGACTCCGGCCCGCCGGGCGAGCGCCACGGCGGCCAGGGTGGAATGGACGCCCAGTTTGCCGAGGACGTTCTGCATGTGGGTGCGCACGGTGTGCGGAGAGAGGAACAGCCGTTCGGCGACGGCCTTGCGGCCGAGGCCCGCGACCATGCAGCGCAGCACCTCCCGCTCGCGCGGGGTCAGCGACTCCACCAGCCGCTCGCTCTCGGTGCGGTGCTTGCGCGCGGCCGTCAGCTCCTTGAGGACGCCGGTGAGCAGGGCGGGCGGCAGATGGGTCTCGTCGCGCAGCACTCCCCGGATCACCGTCAGCAGCCGGGAGAGCGAGCAGTCCTTGGCGACCCAGCCGGAAGCACCCGCCTGCAGCGCGAGGGCCGCGCGCCGGGGGTCGTCCTTCTCGGCGAGGACCACCGTCCGCACCGCGGGCTGCGCCGAGCGGACGCCCGCGACCAGCGAGATCCCGTCGACCAGTCCGTCCTCGTTGCCATCCTGCACCGGCACCGCCGGGCGCACACCGGGCAGATTGCCGCCCAGGTCGGCGTCGACGAGCAGGACGTCGTAACGGCGGCCCTCGGCGGCCGCGCGCTCCAGGCAGCGCAGCGCGGCCGGGCCGCTGCCGGCGGCGGAGACGTCGACGTCGGGCTCGGCGGCCAGCGCCGCGGCCAGCGACTCGGCGAAGATACGGTGGTCGTCGACGACCAGGACTCGGATACGAACCACGAAACCCCCTTCCCCAGGCTCCACGCGGAGCAGGGGATGACCAAGGTTCGGAGCACGACGACCCGCGCGGGCACGACACCTGCGGAAGGAACGCCGACCGCACGGCCGCCGCCGTTGCGGAAACTGCTACCCCCACCACAGGCGCCGTACCCGCCTGTCTCGCCCCCTGATACGCACCGGCCCCCACCGGTGCTGTCCATCAGAGTACGGATGGGAGCAGAGAGCGGAAGCCGATTTGCAGAACTGGCCGTCCGGCGCGTTTATGGTGTGCCGCATGTTTCGTATTGAGGCGGAAGTCGACAAAGCCCGACGTGATCTGCTCCGCTCCCGGCTGCGGGACACCAACACGGCGGCCTCCCCCGTCCTGGCGGCGCTTCGGGGCACGCCGGGGGAGCGCGAAGTCCCCCTGCACGTCTGGGCGCTGGACCCGGCGGGCGACCTGGCCGGGGGTCTGGTCGGCCACACCTGGACGACCTGGATGCACGTCACCTACCTGTGGGTCGACTCCGTCCACCGCGGTACGGGCCTCGGCTCCCGCCTCCTCGCCGAGGCCGAGCGCGTCGCCCGCACGGACCGCGGCTGCACGAGCGCCCGGCTGGAGACGTGGGACTTCCAGGCGCCGGAGTTCTACAAGAAGCAGGGCTACGACGTGGTGGGCGTGATCCCCGACTATCCGCCGGGGATCACGGAGTTCACGCTGACGAAGCGGCTGGGGTGAAGCGCCGGCGCCCCTTCACTCACTCCGGAGCGAGCCCCAGCTCTTTCGCGCTGTAGCGGGGCAGGCCGGTGGTATCGATCGTCCAGGTGCCCAGGTCGGTGGTGACGGTGACAGGTTTGCCGTACGGCAGGTGCAACCGGTTCTCGTAGCAGGGGCGGCCCTCGGCCCGGCCGATCCCCCACTGGTAGGTCCACGTCCCGTCACGGGGGTCGAGGATCAAGTAGTGGGCGATGCCCATGGCCGGATAGTCACGGGTCTTGTGCTCGTAGTCGTTCTCGGGGTTCGACGGCGAGACGATCTCGATCGCGAGGACGATCTCGTGCGGGTCGAGCGGGGAGTCGGTCTGCATGGCCTCGCCGGAACACACGAGAATGTCCGGGACACGCAGTTTGCCGAGGGACTCGTCGTCCGTGTCAGTCGCCTCGAACGCGAAGTAGCCCTCCGGAACCTGCGCGTCGAGCGCCCCGGCGAAGGGACCAGCCCCTCCCCCTCCGGGGCCGCCGTCGGCCTCCAAGACGCCGGCAAACGCGCGGGCACGACGCCGGGGACGCAGCCTTGGCCGGCCCGCACCGGCGTGAAGAGGGCCCGGGAGGCCGATGCCTGCTGCGGCCGCGCGAGGAGTCCGGGGCAGGAAGGCGGTTCCAGGGCGCAGCGCATCGCGCCCCGGTACCGTGAATCCGGCACCGTGAAAGAAGCCTCGGCCGCCATGACCGCACACCCGGCAGACTCCGGCCCGCCCCCAGGGCTGAACCGGCACCGCCTCCTCCCTGCCTCAGTCCACCCGCCGCGCCCCCGCCGAAGGCACCGCCTCGAACACCCGCGGGGACATGAAACCGGCCACGGCGAAGGCCTCCTCGACCGCCTTGGTGAGGGTGTCCACGTCGGTGGCCTCCGCGAGGACGATCGCCGAGCCGCCGAAGCCGCCGCCGGTCATACGGGCGCCGAGCGCGCCGTTCGCGAGGGCGGTGTCGACGACCAGGTCCAGCTCCGGGCAGGAGATGCGGAAGTCGTCACGCAGGGAGGCGTGGCCCTCGGTGAGGACCGGGCCGATGGCCCGGGTCTCGCCGGCGCGGAGGAGAGACACGACCCGCTCCACCCGCTGGTCCTCGGTGACGACGTGCCGGACCAGGCGGACGACCTCCTCCTCGTCGCCGATGCGGGCGAGGGCCGCGTCCAGGTCGGCGTAGGCGATGTCGCGCAGGGCGTCCACGCCGAGCAGGGCCGCGCCCTTCTCGCAGCCGGCCCGGCGCTTGCCGTACTCGCCGCCGCTGTGGGCGTGCTTGACCTGCGTGTCGACCACCAGCAGGCGCAGGCCCTCGGCCGCGAGGTCGAAGGGGATCTGCTGCTGGGACAGGTCACGGGTGTCGAGGAAGAGCGCGTGGCCCTCCTCGCAGCAGGCCGACGCCGTCTGGTCCATGATCCCGGTCGGCGCACCGACGTAGACGTTCTCGGCACGCTGGCACAGGCGGGCCAGCTGCCAGCGCTGCAGGCCGAGGCCGAACAGGTCGCTCAGCGCGAGCGCGATCACGACCTCCAGGGACGCGGAGGAGGACAGGCCCGCGCCCGTGGGGACCGTGGAGGAGAGGTGGACGTCGGCACCGGTGACCGGGTGCCCGGCCTCGCGCAGCGCCCAGACCACGCCCGCCGGGTAGGCCGTCCAGTTCTCGTCGCTCTGCGGGGCGAGAGAGTCGAGGCGCAGTTCCACGACCCCGCCCTCGACGTCCGCCGAGTGCAGGCGCAGGACGCCGTCGGTGCGGCGGGAGACCGCCGCGGTGGCCTGGTGCGGCAGTGCGAAGGGCATCACGAAGCCGTCGTTGTAGTCGGTGTGCTCGCCGATCAGGTTGACCCGGCCGGGCGCCGCCCACACTCCCTCCGGCTCGGCCCCGTACAGCTCGGCGAAGCGCTCCCGGACCTGCTGTGCCCCCACTACTGCTCCCTTGCGGTGCTTGCGATGTGTCGCGCGAACTCCCACGCGTCCGCGACGATCCCCGCGAGGTCCGCGCGGGACGGGTTCCAGCCCAGCTTCTCGCGGGCCGTGTCCGCGGAGGCGACCAGGACCGCCGGGTCCCCGCCGCGGCGCGGGGCCATGACTTCGGGGATCGGGTGGCCGGTGACCGAGCGGGCGGTCTCGACGACCTCGCGGACGGAGAAGCCGCTGCCGTTGCCGAGGTTGCAGATCAGGTGCTCGCCCGGCCGCGCGGCCGTCAGGGCCAGCAGATGGGCCTCGGCCAGGTCCGCGACGTGGATGTAGTCGCGGATGCAGGTGCCGTCCGGGGTCGGGTAGTCGTCGCCGAAGACGGAGATCGCGTCACGGCGGCCCTGGGCGACCTGGAGGACGAGCGGGATCAGGTGCGACTCGGGGTCGTGGCGCTCGCCGTACGGCCCGTAGGCACCGGCCACGTTGAAGTAGCGCAGGGACACCGCGGCCAGGCCGTGGGCGTTCGCCTCGCTGGTGATCATGTGGTCGACGGCGAGCTTGGTGGCGCCGTAGGGGTTGGTCGGCTTCGTCGGGGCGCTCTCCACGATCGGGACCTGCTCGGGCTCGCCGTAGGTGGCCGCGGTGGAGGAGAAGACCAGCCTGCGGACGCCCGCCTCGCGCATGGCGCCGAGCAGGGCCATGCTGCCGGCCACGTTGTTGTCCCAGTACTTCTCCGGCTTCACCACCGACTCGCCCACCTGCGAGAAAGCGGCGAAGTGCAGCACGCCGTCGTAGGAGTCGTCGAGCCACTTGGCGGCGTCGCGGACGTCGCCCTCGACGAACGCGGCACCGGCGGGCACGCCCTCGCGGAAGCCCGTGGAGAGGTTGTCGAGGACCGTGACCTCGTGGCCGGCCTCCAGCAGGTGCTGGGCGACCACGCTGCCGACGTAACCCGCCCCACCCGTCACCAGGTACTTCATGAACTCGCTACCTCTCGCAGTCGCTCGGCCGCGCGCTCCGGCGGCACGTCGTTGATGAACACGCTCATGCCGGACTCGGAACCCGCGAGAAACTTCAGCTTGCCGGAAGTACGGCGGATGGTGAAAAGCTCGAGGTGGAGCGCGAAGTCGTCCCGCGTCACACCGTCGAACTCCTCCAGCGCGCCGAACGGGGCCTGGTGCCAGGCCGCGATGTAGGGCGTGGGGGGCTCACCTGCCCCTTCTTTCCCTCCGTCCCGCGCCCCTTCTTTCCCTCCGTCCCACCCGAAGATCCGGTCGAAGCGCCTCAAGAGTTCCAGATACATCTGGGGGAATTCTGTGCGAGCCGCCTCGTCGAGCGCGAGCAGATCGGGGACGCGGCGCTTCGGGTACAGGTGGACCTCGTACGGCCAGTGCGCCGCGTGGGGCACGAAGGCCACCCAGTGTTCACCCTCAAGGACGACCCGCTCCCCGGCGAGTTCCTGCTCCAGGACGGCGTCGAACAGGTTCTCCCCGCCCGCCGCCTCCTTGTGGGCAGCGAGCGAGCGGAGCATCAGCGCGGTGCGGGGCGTGGTGAAGGGGTAGGCGTAGATCTGACCGTGCGGGTGTCCGAGGGTCACGCCGATCTCTTCACCCCGGTTCTCGAAACAGAACACCTGCTCGACGGAGGGCAGATGCGACAGCTCCGAGGTGCGGTCCGTCCAGGCGTCGAGCACCAGGCGCGCCTGCTCCTCGGTGAGGTCGGCGAAGGAGGCGTCATGGTCGGAGGTGAAGCAGACGACCTCGCAGCGGCCGGAGTCGCCGGCCAGCGACGGGAAGCGGTTCTCGAAGACGACGACGTCGTACGAGGAGTCCGGGATCTCGCTCAGCCGCTCGCCCCGCGTCGGGCAGAGCGGGCACTCGTCGGCCGGCGGATGGTACGTGCGGCCCTGCCGGTGGGAGGCGATCGCCACCGAGTCGCCGAGCAGCACGTCACGGCGGACCTCGGACGTGGTGATCGTACGGTCCAGCGGGCGGCGGTCGACGGCGTCCCGCACGGTGTCGTCCCGAAGGTCGTAGTAGATCAGCTCACGACCGTCGGCCAGCAGGGTCGAGGTCTTCTTCACGCCGGACTCCTTGATCAAGCGCCCCGGGGGGAACAGCCCGCGGGGCGTGTCCGCACCCAATCACTCAACACAATCAAACATAACAAACCACAACCCGACAACACCCTGGACCATCACAATCAAACAAAGGACCTCAACAGAAGTGTTCAATTGCTGAACGCGGAGGCATAGGTTCCGCTCCGGATCAGTTCGCGCAACGAAGCGAGTTCTCATGCAAACCCCCACATATGCCCCCACAGAACTGGCGGCGGGGCTACGGCTCCCCACGAACGGGCTGGACTACACGATCCTGGTGATCTACTTCGTCGTCGTCCTCGGCATCGGCTTCGCGGCCCGCCGCTCGGTGAAGACCAGCCTCGACTTCTTCCTCTCCGGACGCTCGCTGCCCGCCTGGATCACCGGCCTCGCCTTCATCTCGGCGAACCTGGCGGCCACGGAGATCCTGGGCATGGCCGCGAACAGCGCCCAGTACGGCGCCTACACCGTGCACTGGTACTGGATCGGCGCCATCCCGGCCATGGTCTTCCTGGGCCTCGTGATGATGCCCTTCTACTACGGCAGCAAGGTCCGCTCGGTCCCCGAGTTCCTGCTGCTGCGCTTCGACCGGGGCGCCCACCTGCTCAGTTCGATCTTGTTCGCCTTCGCCGCCATCCTGATCGCCGGCGTCAACCTCTACGCCCTCGCGATCGTCGTCGAGGCCCTGCTCGGCTGGCCGCAGTGGGTGGCCATCGTGGTCGCCGGTGCCTTCGTGCTCGCGTACATCACGCTGGGCGGCCTGTCCTCCGCGATCTACAACGAGGTGCTGCAGTTCTTCGTGATCCTCGCCGCCCTCATCCCGATCACCGTCCTCGGCCTGAAGAAGGTCGGCGGCTGGAGCGGCCTGACCGACAGGCTCACCGTCGCCCACGGCCGCGACTTCACCACCGCGTGGGGCGGCACCGGCATCGGCAGCACCAACCCGCTCGGCGCCAACTGGCTGACCATCGTCCTCGGCCTCGGCTTCGTGCTCTCCTTCGGCTACTGGACCACGAACTTCGCCGAGGTGCAGCGCGCCCTGTCCGCGAAGAACCTCTCCGCCGGCCAGCGCACCCCGCTGATCGCCGCCTACCCGAAGATCTTCATCGTCTTCCTGGTGATGATCCCAGGGCTGGTCGCCGCCGCGATCGTCCCGCGGTTCGGCTCCCCCGCCTCCGGCTACCAGTACAACGACGCCATCCCCTTCCTGATGCAGGAGCTGCTGCCCAACGGCGTGCTCGGCATCGCGGTCACCGGCCTGCTCGCCGCGTTCATGGCCGGCATGGCCGCCAACGTGTCCTCGTTCAACACGGTGTTCACCAACGACATCTGGGAGAAGTACGTGGTACCCGGCCGCCAGGACGCGTACTACGTCCGCTTCGGCCGCCTGATCACCGTGGTCGGCGTCTGTGCCTCCGTCGGCACGGCGTTCCTGGCGTCCTCGTTCTCGAACATCATGGCCTACCTGCAGACGCTGTTCTCCTTCTTCAACGTGCCGATGTTCGTCGTCTTCATCGTCGGCATGTTCTGGAAGCGCGCGTCCGCCAAGTCGGGTTTCTGGGGCCTGCTCGCCGGCACCGTGACCGCGATGGTCAACTACTTCGTCTTCTACAAGCGTGGCATCGTCTCGATCCCCACCGACCAGGGCGCCAACTTCGTCTCCGCGATCGCGGGCTTCGTCGCCGGCGCGGTCGTCATGTTCGCCGTGTCCCTGTTCACGCGGCCGAAGGCGGCCGAGGAGCTGCAGGGTCTCGTCTACGGCACCCGCTCTCCCGGCGTGGCCGAACCGCCCGCCCCCGGCGACGACGCCTGGTACCGCAAGCCCGCCCTGCTGGGCTGGGGCGCGATCGTCCTGGCCGCCGCCTGCTACATCCCGTTCTCGTTCTGACACGGGAGGACCGAGGAAACCATGACCGAGCAGCCCGGAAGCCCCGACCACCCCGGTCGGCACCACCACTACACCGAATCGGACATCGCGGAGGAGGTCACCGACCTGGAGGCCAAGTCGGCGACCGCCGCCCGCATCTTCGACCTGCGCCGCATCATCGGCGGCCTGTTCGTCGTGTACGGCGTCATCGTCACGATCGTCGGCATCACCGACTCCCAGGCCGCCATCGACAAGGCCCAGGGCATCAACATCAACCTGTGGACCGGCATCGGCATGCTGCTCCTCGGCATCTTCTTCCTGGCCTGGCTGAAGCTTCGGCCTGCGGCGCCTCAGCCACTGCCTCCGGAGAGTTCGCCAAAGGAGTAACCGTCGGTCAGGGGACGGTTCCGCCGTAGGGCTGCGGGCCGTTCCCGGCTGCCCGTGCGTCGTGGCTGGTCGCTCCCCCAAGTTCTCGGCTTCGCTCGAACAGGGGGCACCCCCACCGCGGCGGAGCCGCATATCAATACAGCCCCGCGCCCCTGGGGAGTTGCGGCCCCGTCGGCCGCGTACGACCGGCCCCGCCCGGCTACAGCTCCGGCCCCCCTGGATCCGTCAGAGCGCCGGCCCTGTCCAGCAAACCCGTGCGGGCTGCCAAGGCCGCCGCCTCCAGCCGCGAACCCACGCCCAGCTTCATCAGTACCCGCTGGACGTGTGTGCGGGCGGTGCTCGGGGCGATGCCCATGCCCGCCGCGATCAGCCGGGTGTCCTCGCCGTCGGCCACCCGCACCAGCACCTCCACCTCCCGCGGCGTCAGCATCTGCAGCAGCCGCTGCCCCTCGTCATCGGGCTGGGCCGCCGGATTGAGCAGCTCGCCGAAGGCGCCCTGCAGCAGCTGCGGCGCCACCGCCGCCTCCCCCGCCCGGGCCTTCATGATGGCCCGCTCGACCCCCTCGATCCGCTCGTCGTGCCGTACGTACCCCGACGCGCCCGCCGCGAAGGCCGCCGCGATGCCCCGCGGCGACGGCACCGGGCCCAGCACCAGCACCGCCACCTGCGGACGGTCCCGCTTGATCTTCACCACCGGGTCGAAGGCCCCCGGCTCGGCCGGCGCCGCCGTCCCCAGCAGGCACACCTCGGGCGCCCGCGCGATCACCAGATCCGCCGCACCCGCGGCCGGCGCCGCCGCCGCCAGCACCCGGTGCCCGCGCAGCTTCAACGCCGACGCCAACGCCTCCGCGAGCAGGCGATGGTCGTCGACGACCATGAGCCGCACTCCCATTAGAGCAACCCCCCAGTCCCCCCCATGGATGCCCCACTATGGACGCCCACCGGTACACCACGACAGAGGGCCCCCCGGTGCCCCCGCCTTCATGCCCCCCGGAAGCTACACGCTTGTTCGACGTCGCGCTGCCCCTATGAAGGAGAAGTGCCCCGGATCGACGAAATCCGGGGCACTCCCTGGTAATACCTGGCATTCACCCCGGGCGCTCTGAAGCGCCCGGGGGCGTGCGATCAGCTGCCCGCGCCGAACGCGAGCAGCAGATACTCCTTGCCGTACGACACCTTGTGCGCGTACACGGCCGACATGAACAGCCGGCCCTGCCCGTAAAGGATCTCTGCGGAGTCCGGGAGCATCGTGGACTCCGCCTGCCGCGCGTCCTGCGTGGCCGGGTTCTCCAGCAGCTTGGTCGCCTTGAAGGAGCCTCCGTCGAGGCTGACGACCTGGCCGCCCTTGTCGTACGGCGGCTGCTTGTAGGCGAGCAGGTTGCCGCCGTCCATGCGCAGCGGGGAGATCGTGTAGCCGTCGCCGGCCTCGGCGCGCTGGCCGGTCTGCTTGCCGGTGGCCAGGTCGAAGGCGACGATCTCGTTGGTCTTGCTGTTCTGGCCGGTGCCGTCGTGCTCCTCGGTCGGCACGTACAGCTTCCCGGCGCCCGCGACGACCTCCCGGCAGTCCTCGACGCGGTTGATGTCGTCGCAGCGGCCGGCGTAGGTGTCACCGGGCGCGGAGATGCGGGTGAGCAGCCTGCCGGTCTTGTTGTCGATGGAGAAGTAGTCCGAGATGCCGCTGCCGTCGCCCGCGCTGTTGCCGACGTCGGCGGCCACCACCAGCGGGTCGGTCGAGACGACGCTGGCGTACTCGATGCCCGTGGCCATCTTGTAGTCGGAGACCACCTTCCCGGAGGTCGGGTCGATGGTCTGGATGTGCAGCTGACGGCTTCCGTAGCTGCCGCACTTGCGCACCGCGACCAGCTTGGCGCCGCCGCCGTACCCGGCGTCGTAGCAGGAGTCCGTCGGCTTCGGCTGCCACAGCGCCTTGCCGGAGTCGATGTCGAACGCGGCGCCGCCGTTGGTGCTGCCGACCGCGACGGTGTGCTGGGAGACCGTCACGTTCTCCAGGTTGACCAGGGAGTCGCCGGCCTTGACCGTCTTCGTCCACAGCTTGGTGCCCTTGGCGAGGTCGATGGCCGCCACCTGGGTGCATCCCGCGAAGGAGTTCTTCGCGGGCATCTTCGGCTGGAAGACGATCGCGGTCTTGTCGTCCGCGGTGACGTGCTTGCTGGCGGTGCACACCGGGCCGGGCAGCTTGAGCGTCCACAGCTTGGTGCCCTGGGCGAGGTCGTAGCCGGCGATCTCCGCGATCCCGCTCTTGGCGTACACGGTGTCGGTCAGCCAGGAGCCCGCGGTGACGACGGAGTCGTTCGTCCTGGGCATCGGGACCTTGAAGAGGACCTTGGCGGCGGTGTTCGCCGGCACCTTCTCCTTGCCGCCCGAGGACGTGCCCCCGGAGCCGTCCTTGCCGCCCGAGCCCCCGCTGGAGCTCGCGGTGTCGTCCTTCTTGCCGGCGCCCCCGGAGGACTTGGCGTACCAGACTCCGCCGCCGACGATCAGGCCGATCACGACGAGCGCCGCGACGATGATGACGAGGGCGGTGTTGTTCTTCCCGCCGCCGGACTGCGCGGGCTGCGGCGCCATCGGCACGGTGGGAGCACCCGGGTAGCCGTAACCCTGCGGCTGGGTGTACGGGTTCTGCGGTGCGCCGGGGTAGCCGTAGCCGGACTGGGGCGGCTGCGGGGCCTGGGGTGCCTGCGGAGCCTGCGGGTAGCCGTAGCCGGGCTGCGGGGCCTGGGGCGGCTGAGGCGCCTGGGGATAGCCGTAGCCCGGCTGGGGCTGGGGCGGCTGAGGTGCCGGGGGCTGGGGCGGGCCGAAACCGCCCTGCTGCGGGGGCTGGTTCGGCGGCTGGTTCGGGGGCGGAGGAGGCGGCTGGGTCATGACGGAGGTACCTCGGTGAAGCTGTCGGGGCCGGGCGGCGGAAGGAGGACGGGAGACGGGCCGGGACTCACTTGCCGAAGGCCATCATCAGCTTCTCCTTCGAGTCGTCGTTGCCGGACAACCGGGTGGAGGAGATGAAGAAGCGCCCGGCGGCCCACTCGACGTCACCGTCGAAGAAGGTGTCCTCGATCTCCGCGGTGCCCGCCGGGTTCTGCAGCAGCTTGGCCGGGGTGTGCGAGCCGCCGGAGACCGGGATCGACACGATCTGTCCACCCGCCTCGTACGACGGATGCACGTACGCGATCAGCTTGCCGCCCTCGGTCCGCACCGGGTACATCGACTCGTCCACCGGGGACTTGACGCGCCACTTCTGCTTGCCGTTGGCCAGGCTGACGGCGACGATCTCGTTGGCGCCGCTCGTGGCGTCGGTGGGCAGGTAGAGCGTGTCGGCGTCGACGGCGACGCCCTGGCAGCCCTGCAGGTCGCGTTCGAGGACCGCCCAGCCGCAGTGCGGGGCGAACTTCTCGTTCACCTTGACCTCCGAGCGGAACTTGCCGTCCTTGGTGAAGGTGGAGATGTTCCAGGCCTTCTTGCTCTCGTTGGTCAGGTAGACCACCAGCGGGTCGAGGGAGTACGTCCGCGCGACCTTCCAGCCCTTCTTGACCGGCTGCGTCCACCTCACCTTGCCGCTGGCCGGGTCGAGTTCCTGGATCTCGTCGTGCTCGTTGCTGCCGCCGGCACCGCAGGAGGCCACCTGGACCAGCCGGCCCGTGCCGCCCGCGAACGCGGTCGGGAAGCAGTCCGTGCCGTACTTCTTCTTGTCGTACAGCTTGTGGCCGGTCTCGAGGTCGTACGCCGTGCCCGACTGCGAACGGCCCACCATCAGCGTCTTTCCGCTGATGGTGAGTTCGACGCTGATCGCGCTGTCGAACAGCGCGCCGTCGGCGACCTCGCCGCTCCAGCCCTTCTTGCCGGTGTCCAGGTCGATCTGCTGGATCTGGTTGCACTTGGCGCGGTCGGTGACGCCGCTCATGTACGCCACGACGATCTTGCCGTCGGCGGACTTCTCCGGGGTGACCGCGCAGATCTTCTGCGGGAAGGCGATCGGGTCCCAGGTCGGGTTGCCGTTGCCGACGTTGTAGGCGAAGAGCTGCTTGTACGCCGCCTTCACCGCCGTCTTGCCGGTGATCCACATGCCGGGCGCGTCGGCGCCGGAACCGGGGGCGTCGGGTGCGGTCTTGTACCAGAGCACCTTCGCCTCGCCGGGCTTGCGGCCCGCGTTGAGGTTCTCCGGGTCCGCACCGCCGTCGCCGCTGCCGTCACCGGGGTTGACCGGGGCGCCGGAGGACTGCTTGCCGTCGTCGCTCTTCTGGGCGACCGGCTTCTTGCCGCTGCCGCCATCGCTCGTGACCGCGTAGACGGTGCCGCCGATGACGGCCAGCGCGGCCACCACGGCACCGGTGATCAGCGCCGTCCGCCCCTTGGACGCCGGCTTCCCGCCGTAGGGGGCGCCGGGCACGGTGCCGGGCGCGCCCGGGAACTGGGGCGGCTGCTGCGGATAGCCGTAGCCGGGCTGGGCGGCGTACGGGCCGGGCTGCGGGGGCTGGGCGGCGTACGGGCCGGGCTGCGGGGGCTGGGCGGCGTACGGACCGGGCTGCTGGGGCTGGGCGTACGGGCCCGGTGCGCCGGCTCCGGGTGCGCCGGGGGCTCCGTACGGGCCCGGCTGGGCGTAGGGGCCGGGCTGCTGGGGGTAGCCGTAGCCGGGCTGGGGCTGAGGAGGCTGGGCCGGTGCCTGGGGCGGCTGGGCCGCCGGCGGAGGCGGCGTCTGCGGGGCTCCGAATCCGCCACCGTGCGGCGGCTGGTCCTGCGGCGCTCCGAAGCCGCCCTGCGGCGGCTGGTTGGGCGGCTGAGTCATCAGCGCTCTTCCCCCTCGTTCACTGATTTTTAGCCACGCCCTGAGGTTCGTTCTCGGACCCAAGGTCGTACTCAGACAGTTCTCAGACGGCTCTTTCTATCACCAGGGACAGACAGCACACGGGGCCGTGCCCTCCCCTGTTCCCAAGGGAGGACCGGCCCGTGACGCCGTCGTTATGCGCCTTCACGCCCCCTTCACGCAGCGCACGCGCCCCCTGCGCGAGTTGCGGGAGAGGTCAGGCGTCCTCCGCCAGTTCCAGCCAGCGCAGCTCCAGTTCCTCGCGCTCGGTGGCCAGATCGCGCAACTGCGCGTCCAGTTCGGCGACCTTCGCGAAGTCGGTTGCGTTCTCGGCGATCTGGGCGTGCAGCTTGGACTCCTTCTCGGAGATCTTGTCCAACTGCCGCTCGATCCGCTGGAGTTCCTTCTTGGCGGCGCGCTGGTCGGCGGCGCTCTTCTCCGCTGTGTCCGGCTTGGGCGCCGCGGCGGCAGCCTGCGCGGCGACCGCCTCCTCCATCCGCTGACGCCGCTCCAGGTACTCGTCGATGCCGCGCGGCAGCATCCGCAGGGCGCCGTCACCGAGGAGCGCGAACACCCGGTCCGTGGTGCGCTCCACGAAGAACCGGTCGTGGGAGATGACGATCATCGAGCCGGGCCAGCCGTCGAGGACGTCCTCCAACTGGGTCAGGGTCTCGATGTCGAGGTCGTTGGTGGGCTCGTCGAGGAAGAGGACGTTCGGCTCGTCCATGAGCAGGCGCAGCAGCTGCAGGCGCCGGCGCTCACCACCGGACAGGTCGCCGACCGGCGTCCACTGCTTCTCCTTGTTGAAACCGAACGTCTCGCACAGCTGACCGGCGGTCATCTCGCGCCCCTTGCCGAGGTCGACGCGCTCCCGGACCCGCTGCACCGCCTCCAGGACCCGCAGGGCGGGGTCGAGTTCGGCGACCTCCTGGGAGAGGTAGGCGAGCTTGACGGTCTTCCCGACGGCGACCCGGCCACCCGCCGGCTGCGTCTCCCCCTCGGTCCGCGCCGCCTCCGCCATGGCCCGCAGCAGGGACGTCTTGCCGGCGCCGTTGACACCGACGAGGCCGATGCGGTCGCCGGGGCCGAGCTGCCAGGTGACGTGCTTGAGCAGCACCTTGGGTCCGGCCTGCACGGTGACGTTCTCCAGGTCGAAGACCGTCCTGCCGAGACGGGAGGAGGCGAACTTCATCAGCTCGCTGCTGTCCCGGGGCGGCGGCACGTCCGCGATCAGCTCGTTGGCGGCCTCGACCCGGAAGCGCGGCTTGGAGGTACGCGCGGGCGCCCCGCGGCGCAGCCAGGCCAGCTCCTTGCGGATGAGGTTCTGCCGCTTGGCCTCCTCGGTGGCGGCGATCCGCTCGCGCTCGGCGCGCGCGAAGACGTAGTCGGAGTAGCCGCCCTCGTACTCGTAGACGTCGCCGCGCTGCACGTCCCACATGCGGGTGCAGACCTGGTCGAGGAACCACCGGTCGTGCGTCACGCACACCAGCGCCGAGCGGCGGCTCTGCAGGTGCCGGGCGAGCCAGGCGATGCCCTCGACGTCGAGGTGGTTGGTGGGCTCGTCGAGGACGATCAGGTCCTGTTCCTCGATGAGCAGCTTGGCGAGCGCGATACGGCGCCGCTCGCCACCGGACAGCGGCCCGATGACGGTGTCGAGGCCCTTCGGGAAGCCCGGCAGGTCGAGCCCGCCGAACAGCCCGGTGAGCACGTCCCTGACCTTGGCGTTGCCGGCCCACTCGTGGTCGGCCATGTCGCCGATGACCTCGTGGCGGACGGTGGCGGCGGGGTCGAGGGAGTCGTGCTGGGTGAGCACGCCGATGCGCAGCCCGCCGGAGTGGGTGACGCGTCCGGTGTCGGCCTCCTCCAGCTTGGCGAGCATCCGGATGAGGGTGGTCTTGCCGTCGCCGTTGCGGCCCACCACACCGATCCGGTCGCCCTCGGACACACCGAGCGAGACGCCGTCCAGCAGGGCACGGGTGCCGTACACCTTGCTGACGTTCTCGACATTGACCAGGTTGACGGCCATTTCACTCCTGCCAAGGGGGACGGATCGACCTTCCAGCGTAGTCGGCGGCGGCCGCGCCCCTTCCCGCTGCAGGTCAGCGCCCTCAGGCAGGGAGTACGGTCGCGCCGGGCGCGGGTGCCGTCGCCGTGCGCACCGTGCGGCAGGTGCCGGAGGCCCGCAGCGCCTCGGCGACCTTCGAGGCGGACTCCGCGTCGCCGACGAGGAAGGCCGTCGTGGGGCCCGAGCCGGAGACGAGCGCGGTGAGCGCGCCCGCGCCGCGACCCGCCGCGAGGGTGTCGGCCAGCTCCGGGAAGAGGCAGAGCGCGGCGGGCTGCAGATCGTTGGAGACGGCGGCCGCGAGCGCTTCGGGGTCGCCCTTGGCGAGCGCGTCGAGCAGGTCGGGGGAGGCGGTCGGCTCGGGGATCGTACGGCCCTCGGCGAGACGGTCGAACTCGCGGAAGACGGCCGGGGTGGACAGCCCGCGCTCGGCCATCGCGAACACCCAGTGGAAGGTGCCGCCGACCTCCAGGGCGGTCAGCTGCTCACCGCGCCCGACGCCGAGAGCCGCGCCCCCGACCAGGCTGAACGGCACGTCGCTGCCCAGGTCGGCGCAGATGGCGAGAAGTTCGGCGCGCGAGGCGCCGGCACCCCAGAGCGTGTTGCACGCGACGAGCGCACCCGCACCGTCCGCGCTGCCGCCCGCCATACCGCCCGCGACCGGGATGTCCTTGGCGATGTGGATGTGCACGGCCGGCTCGATGCCCCGGCGCTCGGCGAGCGCGACGGCCGCGCGCGCGGCGAGGTTGGTGCCGTCCAGGGGGACCTGGCTCGCGTCGGGCCCCTCGCAGGTGACGCGGAGCTCGTCCGCGGGCGTGACGGTGACCTCGTCGTACAGACCGACCGCGAGGAACACGTTGGCAAGGTCGTGGAACCCGTCGGGGCGGGCGGCGCCCACCGCGAGCTGGACGTTGACCTTCGCCGGTACCCGTACCGTCACGCTCACTTGCCCGCCTCTTTCTGCTCGGCGATCCGAGCGAACTCCTCCACCGTCAGGGCCTCCCCGCGCGCCTGCGGCGAGATCCCGGCCGCGACCAGGGCGGCCTCGGCGGCCGGGGCGGACCCGGCCCACCCGGCGAGCGCCGCCCGCAGCGTCTTCCTGCGCTGCGCGAACGCCGCGTCGACGACCGCGAAGACCTCCCGCTTCGAGGCCGTCGTCCTGAGCGGCTCGGCCCGCCGGACGAGCGAGACCAGCCCGCTGTCGACGTTCGGCGCGGGCCAGAAGACGTTGCGCCCGATGGCCCCGGCCCGCTTCACGTCGGCGTACCAGTTGGCCTTCACGGACGGGACGCCGTACACCTTGGAGCCGGGCGCGGCGGCCAGCCGGTCGGCGACCTCGGACTGCACCATCACGAGCGTCCGCTCGATGCTCGGGAAGGTTTCGAGCATGTGCAGCAGCACCGGTACGGCCACGTTGTACGGCAGGTTCGCCACCAGGGCCGTCGGCGGCGGGCCGGGCAGTTCGGCGACGTGCATGGCGTCGGAGTGGACCAGCGCGAACCGCTCGGCGCGCTCCGGCATGCGCGCGGCGATGGTCGCGGGCAGCGCGCCGGCCAGCACGTCGTCGATCTCGACGGCGGTGACCCGGTCGGCGACCTCCAGCAGCGCGAGCGTGAGGGAGCCGAGTCCCGGGCCGACCTCGACGACCACGTCGTCGGGACGGACCTCGGCGGTACGGACGATACGGCGGACCGTGTTGGCGTCGATCACGAAGTTCTGGCCGCGCTGCTTGGTGGGACGGACACCGAGCGCTGCCGCGAGCTCACGGATGTCGGCGGGGCCGAGGAGGGCGTCGGGGGTGGGGCTGCTCACGGGACAAGGGTACGGGGGTGTGGACAGCGGGGTTGCCAGGGCACCCGGGCCAGTCCCGCCCCTGGGGGGAGCGACCAGCCCCCACCTGCCCGCGGACGGACAACGGCCGGCAGCTACCTGTGCAGCCGAGCCCCACAATGCGGCCAAGGACTGGCGCCGGCGCGCACGTACAGCTTCTTCGCGCGAAACGTCTGCTCCTCCGCCGTCGCGTCCTGCGGACGCCCGCTGCCGCCGAGGCTGTGCCAGGTGTGTGTGTCGAACTGGTAGAGCCCGCCGTAGTTCCCCGACGGGTCCACCGCGTGCGGACGGCCGCCGGACTCGCACGCGGCCAGCGCGCGCCAGTTCAGGTGGTCGGCGCCCTGCACGGACTTCGGCCGGGGCTTGGTGCCCACCTTCACCACTTGTCTGCGCGGCCCCCGCACCACCTCGGAATTCTCCTTGCGCGGCTTCTCCCGGACACCGTTGACGGTGCGCACGAGGTAGGTGTCCCGCCGCAGCCCCGGCTGTCCGGGCCGCTCGACGACCTCGGTGCCCTTGAAGAGGGAGGCGTCTTCGGTCCGCTCCACCTCGAAGGGGATCTGCTCCTCGCGCACCTCCCTCACGCCGGTCACCCGCAGCACGGTCACCGTCTGCCCGTCGCGCGGGAAGCTGTCGGCCGGGACGGAGGTGGTGTCCTGGCCGTGCAGGGTGATGCCGGCCTCCTCGACGGCGTCGCGGACGGTGGCCGCGTTGGTGCGGATGGTGCGGGTGCGGCCGTCCGCCATGATCGTGACCGCGCGCTCGGTGCGCACGTCGAGCGCGAGCCCGGCCTGTCCGATGCTCCGGGAACGCGAGGCCGACAGGTACGCGCCCTCCGCACGCACCCCCAGCTCCCTGAGCGCCCCGTCCACCGTATGCGCCGTCGTCCACACCTCGCGCCGCTCGCCGTCCAGCGTGAGCCGTACGGGGCGCCCGTAGCGCACCGCGACCTCGTCGCCGCTGGCGAGCGCCGCACCGGTGGCGGGCGCGACCACGTCGTGCGCTCCCACGCGCACGCCCTCCTCGGCCAGCAGCTCGGACACGTCGTCGGCGAAGGTGTGCAGGGTGCGCTGTTCGCCGTCGACACTCAGCTCGATCGCCTTGTCCTGGGCGACGAAGGCGGTGGTGCCGCCGGCGAGGAAGGCGACGACCAGCGCCTGCGGCAGCAGACGGCGCACCGCGGACTCCGGGCGCTCGGCGCAGCGCGCCCTGCGCCGGCGCACCGCCCGCCCGACCGCCTCTTCGGGCGCGCCGGACTCCGGGATCACCGGTCCGGGAACGTCGGGCACGCTCGCCGCCTGCCGCGGCAGCGGCAGCGGCAGCACCGGCTCGGTGACGAAGTACGCCTCGGCCTCGTAGGCGGGCCGGTAGGTGTCCTCGTACATCCCGTAGGGCAGCGTCTCCGCGGTGTACACGGAGGCGTCATGGCCGTACGGGTCGTACGTCTCGTACTGCGACTTGCTCACGCCGACACGCTCCAGAAGGCCAGAGGGGTCCGGATCGGGCCCCCAGAACTTAGCGGAGCGGATGTCACTGTCCAAAGCGACGCGACTACGTACTGTTGCGCGCCGAATCTGCGGTCAGTAACCGAAGGCGCGTGCGGTGTTCGCGCCCAGCGCCGTCGCCAGGGTGTCCTCGTCGATGCCGCGCACGGCGGCCATCGCGCGCACCGTGACCGGAACCAGATACGGGGCGTTGGGCCGTCCGCGGTAGGGCGCCGGGGTCAGGAAGGGCGCGTCGGTCTCCACGAGGACCAGCTCCAGCGGGGCGACGAGGAGGGCGTCCCGGAGGTTCTGGGCGTTCTTGAAGGTGACGTTGCCGGCGAAGGACATGAAGTAGCCCTCGCGGGCGCAGATCTCGGCCATCTCGGCGTCGCCGGAGTAGCAGTGGAAGACGGTGCGCTCGGGGGCGCCCTCCTCCTTCAGGACGCGCAGGACGTCGGCGTGGGCGTCGCGGTCGTGGATGACGAGGGCCTTGCCGTGCCGCTTGGCGATCTCGATGTGGGCGCGGAAGGACCTCTCCTGGGCGGCCTTGCCCTCGGGCCCGGTGCGGAAGTGGTCCAGCCCCGTCTCGCCGACGCCCTTCACCTGGGGCAGACCGGCCAGCCGGTCGATCTCGGCGAGGGCGTCGTCCAGCGCCGCGTCACCGCCCGGCTGCCGGGCGCCCTGCCGGGACCAGCCGTCGGGGTCGCCGTGGACGATGCGCGGGGCCTCGTTGGGGTGCAGGGCGACGGTCGCGTGGACGCTCTCGTACGCGGCGGCCGTCTCGGCGGCCCACTGCGAGCCCTTGATGTCGCAGCCGACCTGGACGACCGTCGTCACGCCCACCGACGCGGCCTTCGCGAGGCCCTCCTCGACGGTGCCGGACTGCATGTCGAGGTGGGTGTGGGAGTCGGCCACGGGCACCCGGAGGGGCTCCGGGAGCGGCGGTGCCGCGTTCTTGTCGGCGTTCGAAGGCATGCCCCGATCCTACGAAAGGGGCATGCCTCGTCGGCCGGCGAGCCGCTCAGCCCGCCTTGCGCTGGAACGGGTGAAGGAGATCGGACAGATGCCAGTGGTGGTGTTCCTTGGCCGGCGCGGCCGTCTCCGCCGCCCCGGCCGCCCGCGGCTCCTCGGCCGGCGGCGCCTGGTGGTGCCGCTGCGCGGCGCTGCGCACCGACGACACCTGCCCCGGCCGCATGATCCGTACGACGTGGCCGTCGCAGTTCTGGCACGTCGGCCGGCTCAGCGGGGACGGCACGACCTGCCCCTCGGCCACGTACATCACGAACTCGTGGCCGTCGGCGTCCGTGTGGTGCTCTATCTCGTACGACTGCTCCCAGCCGTGCCCGCATCGCATGCAGGCGAACGAGTACGACTCGTGAACGACGGCTGTGGCCGTACCGCGGAGGCCGGTCTGCCCTGCGATCTCACTCATGCCAGCTCCTCTTGTCCGCTGGACAAAGGACGGGTGCGTCCCTTCGACCAGTGGACGCCTTCACCGGAGCGAATGCATCAGGCCTGTCGAGTGTTGGAGGCGATTTGGACGTCGCTTGCCAAACCGGCCCCGGGCGGGGGTCTGGTCTTTGCCTTCGACGCCGCCCCTTTGCCCCCGCATGGGGCGCGCGCTCAGTCGAGAACACCCCTGCTCAGAGGGCTATTGAGCAGGCCGCAGGGGACGCGCCCTGCAGGGGCGTGAGGCTGTGTCGATACGCGGCTCCGCCGTGTGGGCGCGACCAGCCCGAGGGGCCGTCATCCCGCCACGAACCGAACCCCCGACGGCGCCCTCGGCTCAGTCGCCCGCCTTCTTCGCAGCAACGACCGCGTCGAAAACGACCCGCTTCTGCAGCCCGGCCTCCACAGCCACCGCGGCAATCGCCTCCTTGCGCCGCTCCCCCGCCTCCTCCCGAACCCGCACCCGGCGAACCAGCTCCGCCGCGTCGAGTTCTTCGGGGCCGGTTTCAGGCGCGCCTTCCACCACGACGGTGATCTCCCCGCGGACCCCCTCGGCGGCCCACCGCGCCAGCTCCGCGAGCGGCCCCCGCCGCACCTCCTCGTACGTCTTGGTCAGCTCACGGCAGACGGCGGCCCGCCGCTCCGCGCCGAAGACCTCGGCCATGGCGGCGAGGGTGTCGTCGAGCCGGTGCGGGGCCTCGAAGTAGACGAGCGTCCGCCGCTCACCGGCGACCTCCCGCAGCCGGGACAGCCGCTCGCCCGCCTTGCGCGGCAGGAAGCCCTCGAAGCAGAACCGGTCGACGGGCAGCCCGGACAGGGCGAGGGCGGTGAGCACGGCGGACGGCCCGGGGACGGCGGTGACCCGGATGTCCTTCTCGACGGCGGCCGCGACCAGCCGGTACCCCGGGTCGGAGACCGACGGCATCCCCGCGTCCGTGACGAGCAGCACGCGCGCGCCGCCGAGCAGCTCCTCGACCAGCTCGGGCGTGCGGGCGGACTCGTTGCCCTCGAAGTACGACACCACGCGGCCCTTGGGGGTCACGCCCAGCGCCTGGGTGAGCCGGCGCAGCCGCCGCGTGTCCTCGGCGGCGACCACGTCGGCTCCCGCCAGCTCCTCGGCGAGCCGGGGCGGCGCGTCCGCGATGTCGCCGATGGGGGTACCTGCCAGGACAAGGGTTCCAGTCACGCCCCCATCCTCCCAGGGCCGGCGAGGAGCGGGGAAAGCGGCCGCGTCCCGACCGGTACCTCACATGCGCGGGACTCACACAGAACGGTTCCCTACGATGGCGCGGTGACCAGTACCGCGTCCTCCACGGACCTCCGGCAGGGCCAGGCACCGCACGACCAGCGGCCGTCGTGGCAGCAGCGGCTGCGCCGATTCGGCTA
This sequence comes from Streptomyces sp. NPDC001450, assembly GCF_053597295.1. Classification (NCBI taxonomy): domain Bacteria; kingdom Bacillati; phylum Actinomycetota; class Actinomycetes; order Kitasatosporales; family Streptomycetaceae; genus Streptomyces; species Streptomyces sp. NPDC001450. The sequence continues at coordinate 41,465 of NZ_JBSFHY010000029.1, read as the reverse complement.
CACGCCCGCCAAGGACGCTCCCTCGGGCGACGTACGCGACCGGCTGGTGCCGCCGTACGCCGAGCCGAGTCCGCGCCTGTGGCAGGTGCTGGGCGTCCCGCCGGTCCTGGCGGATCGGATCACCCGCTGGTCGGGCTGGATCGGTCCGCTGCTGGTGACGCTGATGGCGGGCCTGATGCGGTTCTGGAACCTGGGCAGCCCGCGCGCGGTGATATTCGACGAGACGTACTACGCCAAGGACGCCTGGGCGCTCGTCCACCGCGGGTACGAGGTCAACTGGGACAAGAACGCCAACGACCTGGTGCTGCAGACCCACGGCCATCTCACGATCCCGACGGACGCGGCGTACGTCGTGCACCCGCCGGTGGGCAAGTACGTCATCGGCCTGGGCGAGCTGATGTTCGGGTTCGACCCGTTCGGCTGGCGGTTCATGACGGCGCTGCTGGGGACGCTCTCCGTCCTGCTCCTGTGCCGGATCGGCCGCCGGATGTTCCGTTCGACGTTCCTCGGCTGTCTGGCGGGCTCGCTGATGGCGGTGGACGGCCTGCACTTCGTGATGAGCCGGACCTCGCTGCTCGACGGCGTGCTGATGTTCTTCGTCGTGGCCGCGTTCGGCTGCCTGGTCGTCGACCGGGACAGGTCGCGGGAGAGGCTGGCCGCCGCGCTGCCGGCCGGACCCGACGGCCGGGTACGCCCCGACGACCACGTCGGCGACACCTTCCGCTTCGGCTGGCGGCCCTGGCGCTGGGGCGCCGGGCTGATGCTGGGCCTGGCCATCGGCACGAAGTGGAACGGCCTGTACATCCTGGCCGCGTTCTTCGTGATGGCGGTGCTGTGGGACGCGGGCGCCCGCAGGACGGCCGGCGCCCGGCACCCGTACCTCGCGGCGCTCAAGTACGACACCGGCATCACGTTCCTCGCGACGTTCCCGGTGGCGCTCGCCGTCTACCTGGTCTCCTGGACCGGCTGGATCCTCTCCCCGTCCGACGGCACCGGCGGCTACTTCCGCAACTGGGCGGCGACCGACGGCAGGGGCGGCCACTGGACCTTCCTGCCGGACTGGCTGCGCAGCCTGTGGCACTACGAGCACGAGGTGTACAAGTTCCACATCGGGCTGTCGTCCCCGCACACCTACCAGTCCAACCCGTGGAGCTGGATCGTGCTGGGCCGGCCGGTGTCGTACTTCTACGAGTCCCCCTCCCCCGGCGCCGACGGCTGCCCGGCCGACGCCGGCCAGAAGTGCGCCCGGGAGGTGCTGGCCATCGGCACGCCGCTGCTGTGGTGGGCGGCCTGCTTCGCGATCCTGTACGTGCTGTGGCGGTGGCTGCTGCGCCGCGACTGGCGGGCCGGAGCCATCGCCTGCGGGATCGCGGCCGGTTACCTGCCCTGGTTCCACTACCAGGAGCGGACGATCTTCCTGTTCTACGCGGTCGTCTTCCTGCCGTTCCTGTGCCTGGCGGTGGCGATGCTGATCGGCGCGATCATCGGCCCACCGGGCTCCACGGAGACCCGCCGGGTGATCGGCGCGTCGGCGGCGGGCGTCCTGGTCCTGCTGATCGCCTGGAACTTCATCTACTTCTGGCCGCTGTACACGGGCACGGCGATCCCGATCGACAGCTGGCGGTCGCGGATGTGGCTGGACACCTGGGTCTAGCTGTGTAGACCTTGCACGGGGGCACGGCCGGCGGGCGTGCCCCCGTGGTCGATGGGGACGACCCGTGAGCTGCGGTTTCGCAGCCGACAACGACGGTCACCCCACGTCTGCCCCACCGGAAGGTGACTCTGGTAGGTCGTTGAGCCGGTCAGCCAGAATCATCGCCACATCGTCTGCCAAGTCGCCGTCGGTGTGGCGGATCAACGCCTGGTGCAGTTGCTCCAGGAAGTCCGGCGGGGTGGGGCCGACGCCCAGCTCCTCCATGGCCTCCGGCAGAGCGAAGAATTCGCTGTCGCGGTTGCGGGCCTCGATCACACCGTCGGTGTACAGCAGCAAACGGTCACCAGGGATGAACGCATAGCTTTCAGGCTTCTCGGGGAGGCCGGCGATGAGGTCCTCGAGGCCAAGCGGTGGCGACGGCAAGCTCGGCATCAGCGGCGTAGCCCTGCCCTGGTGCAGCAGCAGCGGTGGCGGATGTCCACGGCTTACCAGCTGCACCACGGGTTCGTCCGGCACCTGCGCGATGAGCGCCGTGGTGAACCCTTCCAGCAGAACCTCCTGGCCATACGCACCCGGCACGGCGACCTCCCGCCGCAGCGCAGCCGCGCAGCGGTTCATGACCTCCGCCAGGTCCTCCTCGTAGTGCACGGCTTCCCGGAACGCGCCCAGCGCCACCGCGACGGCTCGCACCGCGGACAGCCCCTTGCCCCGGACATCCCCGACGATCATCCGGACGCCGTACCGCGTCTGCACGGCCTCATACAGATCACCGCCCACCCGTGCCCCGGTCCCGGCCGCAAGGCAAAGGCTGCCGACCCGCAGCGGACCCAGGCGCGCGGGCACGGGCCGCAGCACGACCTCCTGGGCCGCCACGGCGATGCGGCGGACCCGGTCAAGCTCTTCCTGCCTGCGCTCCTGCATAGCGCGGCTCGTAATGAAACCAGCCACGGAGACCAAGATCAGAGCCAGGAAGTTGCTGTAGACCTGCAGGGTGCCCCATGCCCCGTTATAGGTCGCAGTGGTCACACTGATCGCCAGCGCCAGGATCGCCGCCGCGGTGGTGCCCTTGGGCCCCAACGTCACTGCCGCCAGCGCCGGCACTGCGGTGAGAAAGGGGCCGGTATAGATGAAGTGCGCAGGCGTGAGCTCGATGACCAGCACGGCCAGCGCGATCAGATAGGGCACACACTGCATCAGCGCGAAGAGGACCCGGTTATGACCGCCTGCTCCTGGCAGCGAGGGTGAGCGCAAGACCGACCCCATGCACCAAGGGTGCCTCGCTGAAACCCACGGCTCCACCCAGTCAGCCGCCCTGGGCAGTACGAGGACTGGCCCGGCCCATTTACAGCGGGCTAAGTCCGCTGTCCGTGACCTGCAGGTTTTCCTCTGCGTGCTGCTGCTGGGGGATGGCTGGGGGAATCAGCGTCTGTTCCAGGTCTGCTACGGAACACGGCGGCCTACGGCTGCGTGGCCACATCAGGTGGGGGTGATCCCGCCGCGGGCGGGCTGCCTCCAGACCCGCGCCGAAGTGGTGCGGCTGCGCGAAGCACTCACGGGTGGACAGGCCGCAGTCCTCGTGGGACAGGACACGGTGCGCGGGCAGGTGCTGGCCGGGATGGGCGGGGTGGGCGGGGTGGGCAAGACCCAGCTGGCCGCCGCTACGCCCGTACCGCCTGGCAGACCGGTGAACTGGACGTGTTGGTGTGGATCACCGCGAGCAACGCCACCGCGGCCGCCTCCGGGCATGAGAGACGGCCCAGCGACGGCCCAGCGACAGCCCAGCGACCCGACACCTCCCGCCTCAGGACCGAATCAGCAGGTCAGAACGCCAAGCGACGCGCTTCAGGTGTCTTCATCCACTTCTGGCCGCTGTACACGGGCACGGCGATCCCGATCGACTCGTGGCGGTCGCGATGTGGCTGGGTACCTGGGTCCAGGCGTGGTCACGGCCTCTCACCCGCGGGCGAAGTTCTCCGTCCAGTAGACACGATTGTTGTGGCCGTTCGCCGTGCCCACACCGAGGACCTTGTAGTCGCAGGCGAGGATCGCCTGGCGGTGGCCCCAATTGGATGCCTCGTCGTGGTTCAGCCAGTTGTCCATCGCCTGGGCGAAGGTCTGGTTGGTGCCGTAGCTCCAGTTCTCGGGGCGCTGCGCGGGGCTGAAGCCGGCCGCTCCGATCCGGTCCGCGGGCATCGTGTTGTCCGAGCCTATGTGCCCGCGCCTGGGGTCGCCCCGGGGGTACGCGTCGATGAGGCTCGCGTAGTTGGCGGCCAGGTCTGCGCTGTGTCTGCGCGCCACCTCGCTGAGTCGTGGGTCGAGACGCACGCTCGGATCCGCGCACGCACCGCGTCGTGCCTGGACGACCTGGTCGATTATTTGTTTCGCGTCGGCGGGCATCGGCGGAAGGGGGGCGGGTTCGTCGCCGAGTCGCCATGCCTGGTTGACCCACCACGGGTCACCCGTGCTCCCCGCGCACGCCCATTGCTGCAGGCCGGCGCCCAGCCTGGGCGGGCTGGGAAAATCACCGTTTCCCGCATCGAGGCACTTGCCGCTGTTCTTCGAGACGATCAGGTACCCCAAGGCGTTTTCCGCGCAACCGCCGGAGCCAGGGGGACATGACTTCGGGTCCCCTATGTCCACGAACTCCCAGCGCTGGTTGGCTCCGCCATGGCAGTCCCATTGGATGACCTTCGCTCCGTCGGCCTTGGACCAGCCGGAGACGTCCAGGCACTTTCCCGAGTGGCGCGCGACGATCTTGTACCCCTGCCCGTCGCCCGGATCCACGAACTCGAACTGCTGGTTCTGCGCGGAGCTGTTCTGCGACCACAGGACGATCGCCTGGCCGTTGGCGGTTCCCGCGGCCACGACGTCCGCCACCAACCCGGAACTCTGGTTGTAGATGTTCGTTCCGCTTCCTTCGGCTTCGGCCGAGGAAGGCTTCGGCAGGCCGAGCCCCGCGAGGAGCACGGTCAGCAGGGCAAGTCGGAAGGCGTTCCGCGCCGATAAGGTGTGAGATTTCCGGATTGCTGCATTCATTAGTGCACGCAACAGCGCCCAGGGAACGCTCACATCAGCGTAGGACGACGAGGTCGGAGGGGCCACTCGGGAGCCCGGAGGGGCCACTCGGGAGCAGGGTCGCCCGCCCTCGGCAACGTCTCTGTTCGGACAACAATCGGCAACTCCGGCCACAGGCGCCCCGCAGCCGCTTACAGTTCCTCTGTGACGTGTTTTTGAACGCGTTCAACGGGGAAAACGGGGAGGATTCGCGCGATGCGCAGGGGAGTCAAGAGTGCCGTCATAGGCGGCGTGTGTGCGGTCGTGCTGGGCGGGGCCGGGTACGGCGCCTACAACATCGTGTCCGCGCTGAACGGCGACGCGGGGACGGGCGGCGGGCCGGCCGCTGTGGAGAGCGGTCCGCCGAGCAGCGCGGAGGTCAGGGAGACGACCGCGAAGTTCTTCGCCGCCTGGGAGAAGGGCGACGCCTCGACCGCGGCGGCGTACACCGACTTTCCCGGGGCGGCGCGGGAGCTGCTGACGGCGTACGGGGGCGACGCGCACATCACCAAGGTGCACATCACGCCCGGTACGGCCACCGGCACGACCGTGCCTTTCACGGTCGAGGCAACGGTGTCGTACGGGGGTAGGACCCAACCGTTGAGCTATGAGAGCCGCTTGAACGTCGTGCGCGGGAGGACCTCGTACCGGCCGCTGGTCGACTGGCAGCCCTCCGTCGTGCATCCGCGGCTGCGCAAGGGGGACACGCTGATGACGGGCGAGTCCGCGACCCCGCCGATCGAGGCCGTCGGCCGGGACGGGAAGGTGCTCACGCCGGAGAAGTACCCGTCCCTCGGCCCGATCCTGGACGAGCTGCGCAAACGGTACGGCGACAAGTCGGGCGGCCGGGCCGGCGTGGAGCTGGTGATACGGCATCAGGACGCGGCGACCGGGGAAGCCGCGGCCGACACCACCCTCCTGACCCTCGCCAAGGGGCGGCCCGGCAAGCTGCACACGACGCTCAGCGCGAGCGCCGAGGCGGCGGCCGAGACGGCCGTGCAGAAGTACGCCGATGCGTCCCTCGTGGCCGTCAAGCCCAGCACGGGCGAGATCCTGGCCGTCGCCAACCACCGCGACGACGGCTTCGACGCGGCCCTCCTGGGTGAGCGGCCGCCCGGCTCCACCATGAAGATCATCAGCGCGGCGGCCCTCATCGACAACGGCCTGACCACCGCGAACGGCCCGGCACCCTGTCCGCCGTCCGCCGTCTCCGAGAGCCAGACCTTCCAGAACCTCAAGGACCTCACCCCGGACGAGCACGCCACCCTCTCCGACAGCTTCGCGCGCTCCTGCAACACGGCGTTCGTGAAGTTCGCGGACGAGGTCGAGGTGGACACCCTCACCAAGGAGGCACAGGAGCGGTTCGGACTCGGGCAGAACAACTGGCGGATCGGCGTCCCGTCCTTCGACGGCCGGGTCCCCGCCGCCGGCGGCCCCGACACCGCGGCCGCCCTGATCGGCCAGGGCCAGGTCCAGATGAGCCCGCTCAACATGGCCTCCGTCACGGCGACCGCGATGACCGGCACCTTCCGGCAGCCGGTGATCGTCCCGCTGAGCCTGGACCACCGCGAACCGGCACGCGCGCGCGGGCTGTCCCGGAGCACCGTCCAGCAGCTGCGCGCCATGATGAATCGCACAGCGACCAGCGGCACCGCGGCCGGGGTCATGTCCGGGCTCGGCGGGAACATCGGCGCGAAGACCGGCTCGGCGGAGGCCGACGGGCAGGCGAAGTCGGACAGTTGGTTCACCGGGTACCGGGGCGACGTCGCCGCCGCGGCCATGGTCCAGGACGGCGGACACGGCATCGACGCGGCCGGGCCGATTGTCGCAAGCGTGCTACGGAATGCGGGCTGATATCACCCGCAAAGGCGGGGACCTTAATGTGGTTGCCGTCGTTGGGTGTGTGAGGGCTGCGGGGACCCTGGGGAAGGCGCGGAGGAACTGAGGAAGTGGGCAAGAGAAGACGCGTCGCCGAGCGACGGAAGACCAACCCCGCCGTGCTCGGCGGAATGATCGCCGTGGTTGTCGGCGGTGCCGGGTTCGGCGTCTACGCTCTGTACGGCGGCGGCGCGGCGGCCGACGAGCGAACGTCCACGGCCGACCACAAGACCGTGAAGACCGGCCCGCTCACCGCCGCCGAGGTCCGCACGGCCTCCACCCGCTTCCTCACCGCCTGGCAGCACGGCCGGACCACCGAGGCGGCGGCCGCCACCGACGACCCGTCCGCCGCCACCGCACTGCTCACCGGCTACACCAAGGACGCCCACCTGAAGGACGTCACGCTCACCGCCGGCACCGCCACCGGCGCCAAGGTGCCGTTCTCCGTCAAGGCGACGGTGTCGTACCAGAGCCTGAGCAAGCCGCTCGCGTACGGCAGTTCGCTCACCGTGGTCCGGCGGGCGAGCGACGGAAAGCCGCTGGTCGACTGGCACGCCTCGGTGGTCCACCCGGACCTGAAGGACGGCGACACGCTCGTCACCGGCGAGTCCGGCACCCCGCCGGTCAAGGCGCTGGACCGCGACGGCGGGGAACTGACGACCGCCGCGTACCCGTCGCTGGGCACGGTCCTGGACGGACTGCGGGAGAAGTACGGCAAGAAGGCGGGCGGCAAGGCGGGCGTGGAGCTGCGCGTGGTGCGCGGCAAGGCGTCGGTGGCGGCCAAGCTGTCCGACAAGACGCTCGTGGAGCTGAGCAAGGGCACGCCGGGCACGGTGAAGACGACGCTGAGCCCGACGCTCCAGGCGGCCGCCGAGAAGCAGGTCGAGACGCGGCCGCGGGCCTCGGTGGTGGTCGTGCGGCCGTCGACCGGTGAGATCCTCGCGGTCGCCAACAGCGGGCACGGCTTCAACACCGGCTTCCAGGGCTCCCTGGCGCCCGGCTCCACGATGAAGATCGTGACGTCGACGATGCTGTTCGAGAAGGGGCTCGTCACCCCCGACGCGTCGCACCCCTGCCCCAAGAAGTACAAGCTCGCCGGCTGGACGTTCCACAACGACGCGGACTCCGAGATCAAGAAGGGCACGTTCAAGCTGAGCTTCGGGGCCTCCTGCAACAACGCCTTCATCAATTTCGCGCCGAAGCTGTCCAACAGCGACCTGACGAAGGAGGCCCAGGAGGTCTACGGCCTCGGCCTGGACAACTGGGCCATCGGCGTCCCGTCGTTCGACGGCTCCGTCCCGGTGCAGAGCGGCGCGCAGATGGGCGCCTCGCTGATCGGGCAAGGCGGGGTGCGCATGAACCCGCTGAACATGGCGTCGGTGGCGGCGACGGTGGAGTCGGGCGTCTTCCGCCAGCCGTACCTGGTGGCCCCCTCGGTGGACCACCGCACGCTGGCGAAGGCCTCGCGCACCATGTCGTCGAAGACGCAGGCCCAGCTGAAGGACGTCATGCAGTACACGGCGGCGTACGGCACGGCGGCCAAGGCGATGGCGGGCCTCGGCCCGGACTACGGCGCCAAGACGGGCTCCGCCGAGGTCGACGGCCAGAAGAAGCCGAACGGCTGGCTCACCGCGTACCGGGGCGACCTCGCCGCGGCGGGCGTGGTCCAGGCGGGCGGCCACGGCGGCGACACGGCCGGGCCGATCGTCGCGGCGCTGCTGAAGCTGGGCGGCTGACGCTGCCTGAGCCGGGCGGCTGAGCGGTCCGGGAGGCGTCAGCCGACGGGCTCGGCGGTGTACGTCCGGCGCAGGAACCGGAGCAGCGCCTTCGACTCGAACTGCACCACCTCCACGCCGTGCGCGGAGTGGAACTCCACGACGGCCTGGACGCGTCCGCACGGCCACACCCGTACGTCGCCGCTCTCGGCCGGCGACCGCAGTCCCCGTTCGAGCAGCGCGCGCGAGAAGGTCCACTCGTGCGGTCCGGGCAGGCCGACCCGGACCGAGCGTGGATCGGTGTCGGGGTCGTACCGCAGTACTACGGGTACGGCCCCCGGGTCCTCCTCGTCCGTGACGATGTGGGCGCGCGCGTACTGCTCGACTACAGACATCGGACCGCCCTCTCACGTTCTGTGACCTACACGGAGGATGTGAATCCGCTTTCTCTCCAATGTGCCACATTTTCCGGTTCGCGCCCGGCGAGGAAGCGAGACAATGTCTCTCTTGCAAAAGGTTCGCAACAACCCTCTAAAATCGTACGGTGCACGTACCTGACGGATTCATCGACGCCCCCGCCTCCGCGGTCACCGGAGCGGTCGCCGCCGGCGCCCTGGCGGTGAGCCTGCGTGGCGCCCGCCGCGAACTCGACGAGCGGACGGCCCCGCTGGCCGGTCTGGTGGCGGCGTTCATCTTCGCCGTGCAGATGCTGAACTTCCCGGTGGCGGCCGGCACCAGCGGCCATCTGCTGGGCGGTGCGCTCGCCGCGATCCTGGTCGGCCCGTACACGGGCGTGCTGTGTGTGTCGGTCGTGCTGCTCATGCAGGGCGTGCTGTTCGCGGACGGCGGGCTGACCGCGCTCGGCGTGAACATCACCGACATGGCGATCGTCACGACCGTGGTGTCGTACGCCGTCTTCCGCGCGCTGCTCGCCGTACTGCCCCGCAAGCGGCGCTCGGTCACGGTCGCCTCCTTCGTCGCCGCGCTGGTCTCCGTGCCGGCCGCCGCCGTCGCCTTCACGCTCATGTACGCGATCGGCGGCACCACGGACGTCGCCCTCGGCAAGGTGGCGACCGCGATGATCGGCGTCCATGTGCTGATCGGCATCGGCGAGGCCGTGATCACCGCGCTCACGGTGAGCGCCGTCATCGCCGTACGCCCGGACCTGGTGCACGGCGCGCGCGGCCTGCAGCAGCGGCTCAAGCTGCGCGTGAACGGCACGCTGGTGGACGCCCCGGCGCCCACGGCGCCGGTGGCGGCACGCACCTCCAGGCGCACCCTGTGGATCACCGGACTGGTCGCGTCGCTGGTGCTCGCCGGCTTCGTGAGCTTCTACGCCTCCGCCGACCCCGACGGCCTGGAGAAGGTCGCGCACGACCAGGGCATCGACAAGAAGACCGGGCAGCACGCGGCGGACGACTCCCCGCTCGCCGGCTACGGCGTCAAGGACGTCTCGAACGCCCGGCTGTCCGGCGGCCTCGCGGGCGTGATCGGCGTCGGTGTCACGGTCGTCGCGGGCAGCGCGGTGTTCTGGGCCGTGCGCAGGCGCCGCGGCGCGGACGTCTCGCCCGTGAACACGGGCGTGTGACGTGGGAGCGGGACACGCGCACCGGCTCTACCGGCACGGGCACTCCCCCGTGCACGCCCTGCCTCCGCACACCAAACTGGCGGCCGCGTTCGCCTTCGTCGTGGTCGTGGTGTCCACCCCGCGCGAGGCGATGTGGGCGTTCGCGGCGTACGCCGTCCTGCTCGGGTACGTCGCGTACCGCGCGCGCGTGCCCGCCGGTTTCCTGCTCGGACGGCTGCTGATCGAGGTGCCGTTCGTGGCGTTCGCGGTCCTCATGCCGTTCGTGGCGGAGGGCGAGCGGATGCACGTGCTGGGCCTCTCGCTCAGCGTGAACGGGCTGTGGGGCGCCTGGAACGTGCTCGCCAAGGGCACGCTCGGCGTCGCCGCCTCCGTGCTGCTGGCCGCCACCACCGAGCTGCGCGAACTGCTGCTCGGGCTGCAGCGGTTGAAGCTGCCGCCGCTGCTCGTGCAGATCGCCTCGTTCATGATCCGCTATGGCGACGTCATCACCGACGAGATGCGCCGGATGCGGATCGCCCGCGAGTCGCGCGGCTTCGAGGCGCGCGGCGTACGGCACTGGGGGGTGCTCGCCAAGTCCGCCGGCGCGCTGTTCATCCGGTCCTACGAGCGCGGGGAGCGCGTGCACCTGGCCATGGTGAGCCGGGGGTACGCCGGCTCGATGCCGGTCATCGACGAGGTGACCGCGTCCCGGGCGCAGTGGTCGTACGCTCTCGCGCTCCCCTGCGCCGCTCTCGTCGTCTGTCTGCTGGGATGGGTTCTGTGAGTACTGCTTCCCTGGAGGTCTCCGGCCTCGCCTTCGCCTACCCCGACGGCCATCAGGCCCTGTTCGGCGTGGACTTCTCGATCGGGCGCGGCGAACGGGTCGCGCTGCTCGGTCCGAACGGCGCCGGCAAGACCACCCTCGTCCTGCACCTGAACGGCATCCTGAGCGGCGGCACCGGCACGGTGACCGTGGCCGGGCTGCCCGTCGGCAGGCAGCACATGGCGGCGATCCGGCAGAAGGTCGGCATTGTCTTCCAGGACCCCGACGACCAGCTGTTCATGCCGACCGTGCGGGAGGACGTGGCGTTCGGTCCGGCCGCCGCCGGCATCAAGGGGGCCGCACTGGAGGAGCGGGTGCGCACGGCCCTGGAGCGGGTCGGCATGCAGGACTTCGCCGACCGGCCGCCGCACCACCTGTCCTTCGGCCAGCGCCGCCGGGTCGCCGTCGCGACCGTGCTCGCGATGGAGCCGGAGATCCTGGTCCTGGACGAGCCGTCCTCCAACCTCGACCCGGCCTCCCGGCGCGAACTCGCCGACATCCTGCGCTCCCTGGACGTGACCGTGCTCATGGTCACGCACGACCTGCCGTACGCCCTGGAGCTGTGCCCGCGCTCGCTGATCCTGAGCGACGGCGTGATCGCGGCGGACGGCCCGACCGGCGAGCTGCTCTCCGACGACGCGCTGATGCGGGCGCACCGTCTGGAGCTGCCGTTCGGCTTCGACCCGAAGTCCGTGACAATGGGCGCGTGACGCGTCAAGACGACCGAGACGACAAAGGGGCCGCCGGGTCGCTGCTGCTGGACGACCAGCTGTGCTTCGCGCTGTACGCGGCCCAGCGCGCCGTGACCGCCGCGTACCGCCCGCTCCTCGACGACCTGGGGCTCACCTACCCGCAGTACCTCGTGCTGCTGGTCCTCTGGGAGCGCGGTGAGACCAGCGTGAAGGAGCTGGCGGGCGCCCTGCGCCTGGACTACGGCACCGTCTCGCCGCTGCTGAAGCGGCTGGAGGGGGCGGGTCTGGTGCACAGGGAGCGCGCGGCGGACGACGAGCGCTCGGTGCTCGTCGCGTGCACCGGGCGCGGGGAGCAGCTCAGGGAGCGCGCGGCTCGCGTGCCCGGCGCACTGCTCACGACCACGGGGCTCGAAACACAGGAGATCGCGCGGTTGCGCGAGGAGCTGTGGAAGCTCACCGAGCGGGCCGACGCGGCTGCCGACCGGCGCTGACCGGCACTGACCGGCGCCGATCTCGCGTTACCCACGGTTGCCACCCCCTGCTGCCATGCGCTGACATACCAGCCAGTACCTTGTGCACGATGTACTTGTGCGCCACTTTTCCTGGGGGAGGCCAACCTTGACCGATGTCACCGCTGACGCCGCTGTCGACACCCGTCCGACGAAGATCATGTACGTCGCCGAGGCCACCGCCCACGGTGGCCGGGACGGCTTTGTCACCAGTCAGGACGGCCAGATCCAGCTGAAGGTCGCGATGCCGCCGGAGCTGGGCGGAGACGGCAACGGCACCAACCCGGAGCAGCTGTTCGCGGCCGGCTACAGCTCCTGCTTCCACAACGCGCTGATCCTGGTCGGCAACCGCGCGGGCTACGACCTGACCGGTTCCACGGTGGCCGCGAAGGTCGGCATCGGCCCGAACAAGCACAGCGGCTACGGCCTCGCGGTCGCCCTCAGCGTCTCCCTGCCGGTCCTGGACCGGGAGATCGCGGAGAAGCTGGTGGACGCGGCGCACGAGGTGTGCCCGTACTCGAACGCGACGCGCGGGAACATCGACGTGACGATTCTGCTGGGCTGAGCCCCCGCGCCCGGGTGGCAGCACGGCGTCCCGGGTACAACGCCGGTGTCGCCCGTGCGGGCGGGGCAGGGGGGTGTACCGGTTCCGCAGGGGCGTCGTGGTGCGGAAGTTCTGGTCGTGCCGCGCGTACACCTGGGCCGAGCTGACCGGCGAGACGCACGGCCACTGGTCGCGTGAGGGCGGGTGGGGCGAGCACACGGTCTGGCAGGAGGAGCTGGAACTGCGCGCCCTCGACGGGGTCTCCGTCTACCGGTACGACCACGACCCGTTGGAGGTCAGGCGCCGCCTCCGGTCGGCGCACGAGCCACAGGACGTGGTCCCGGCCGGGTACGAGGACGGGCCGGAGAGCGCCGGACCGTAGCCGATATCACCACCCGCCGAGGAATCCAAGGCCACACACCCGTGTTTCACTCATGGTCGCAAGCGAGTGGAGGGACCGGGCGTGGATGTGGACGTGAACGGCACGGTGACCGAGGGCTTCGAGCCGGTCAGGGAGGCGTTCGCAGCGAACTTCGCGCTGCTCGGGGAGCGGGGCGCCGCCGTCGCCGTGTACCGGGACGGCCGGAAGGTCGTCGACCTCTGGGGCGGCACCAGGGACGTGGACGGTACGGCCCCCTGGGAGCACGGCACCGCGCAGATCGTGCGCTCCGCGACCAAGGGGGTCGCCGCGGCCGCGCTCCTGCTGCTGCACCAGCGCGGCGAACTGGACCTGGACGCCCCGGTCGGCACGTACTGGCCCGAGTACAAAGCGGCCGGCAAGGAGCGCACGCTCGTCCGGCACCTGCTCGCGCACCGCGCCGGCGTGCCCGTGCTGGACCGCCCGCTGACCCCCGTGGAGGCGACCGACCCCGACCTCGGGGCGGCGGCCGTCGCCGCGCAGGCGCCGGTGTGGGAGCCGGGCACGGACCACGGCTACCACGCGCAGACCTACAGCTGGCTCACCGGCGAGCTGGTCCGGCGGATCACCGGGCGACCGGTGGGCGCGTGGGTGGCGGACGAGATGGCCGCGCCGGTCGGCGCCGACCTGTGGCTCGGCCTGCCCGCGGCGGAGCAGGCGCGCGTGGGCCGTGTCGGACCCGTGGAGGCACCCCAGACATCGGGCGAGCTGAAGACCCGCCCGAAGCGGTCCGTGTCCGCGGCCTACGCCGACCCCGACTCCCTCACCCGCCGCGCCTTCGCCGCGATCACCCCGCTCCCGGACGAGAACGCCCCCTCCTACCGTGCGGCCGCCCTGCCCGCCTCCAACGGCATCGCCACCGCCGACGGCCTGGCGCGCTTCTACGCCTCGCTCGTCGGGGAAGTGGACGGCGGCACACGTCTGTTCACCCCCCGGACCATGGAGCTGGCCCGCGCCGAGCAGTCCGCCGGACCGGACCGGATCCTCGTCGTGGGCACCCGGTTCGGCCTCGGCTACATGCTGCACGGCAGCACGTCACCGCTGCTCTCCCCCGGTTCCTTCGGCCACCCGGGCCGGGGCGGAGCCCTCGCGTTCGCCGACCCCGAGACGGGCATCGCCTTCGGCTATGTCACCAACGGCTTCAGGAAGAGCGTGACGGCGGACCCGAGGGCGCAGGCGCTGGTGCGGGCGGTGCGTACGGCGCTCGCGTAGTGCGCTCGCGCAGGGCAATTGCCCAGGGCGCGTGCGGCGCCGCACGCGCCCCTCGGGCGTCACACGTTGATCGGATGCGAGGTCCGGCCGGACGCCGCGTCGATCTCCCCGTGAGCCTTGGTCAGCAACTGCATGGCCAGTTCGTTGAGCGCGCGGGCGCCCGCTATCTCCTCGCCGACCCGTGGCTGGTTCGAGTCGACGCGGTGACGGCTGGCGCTCCCGTGGGCCCGGACCTCGCTGCCGTCGGGCAAGCGCACCAGGGCGACGGCGCGTGTGTGCGTGTCGTCTTCCTGGAATTCCAGCTCCACGTGCCAACCCACAGCGGTGTGCATCATGTCGACCACCTCCGGAGAACCGCTGATACCAGGGTGCTCCCGCGCGCGCGGAACGTCATGTGGAGGCCGGTCGCTGTTTCGGGCCGTCTCAGTCGCCCGACTTCTCGTCGAAGCTGGCGAAGTAGGCAGCGGCCATGTCCTCGGCGGCGTGCCCCTGCGCGGCGGCCCGGGCGAGCCGTTCGGCCGTCGCGGCGGCGACGTCGAGCCGGACCCCGCCCCGCTCGGCCGCCTGGACGATGAGCCGGGCGTCCTTCGCGGCGGTGGCCACGGCGAACGACGCCGGGGTCAGCTTCCCGTCGAGCACCAGAGTGGCCTTGGCCCGCAGGTATCCCATGTCGAGCGGGCCGCCCTGGATCAGGTCGAAGAAGTCCTGCGGGTCGACGCCGAGGGCCTCGGAGAGGGCCAGTACCTCACCGGCCGCCGCGGTGGCCGTGAGGACCCAGCTGTTGGCGACCAGCTTCAGCCGGCTGGCGCTGCCCGCCGCCCCGTCCGCACCGGTCCACACGGTCCTGGCGCCGACCGCGTCGAACACCGGCGTGACCGTATCCCGGCCCTCCTCGGGCCCGGCGGCCAGCACGGTCAGCTGACCGGCCTCGGCGGGCTGGCGGGTGCCGAGGACGGGGGCGTCGTAGAACACCAGCCCGTGCTCGTCCGCGAAGGCGGCCAGTTCCGCGACCAGTTCGACCCCGGCGGTGGTGCACTGTGCCCACACCGTGCCCGGACGCAGCGCCGGGGCGGCCTCGCGCATGACCTCCAGGACGGCGTTGCCGTCGTACAGCATGGTCAGCACGACGTCGGCGCCCTCGACGGCCTCGGCGGGCGTGCCCATGACCCGGATCCCGTTCGCGGCCAGCGGCTCGGCCTTCTCGCGGGTACGGTTCCACGCCCGGACCCCGAGTCCGGCGCGGGCGAGGTTGCGGGCCATGGCGGCGCCCATGATGCCGGTGCCCAGGACGCTGACGCTCGGCTTGTCGGTCATTGACGGCTCCCTGTCGTACGGTTCCTGCCTCGTCGTCCGCGATCATCTTCGTACGGACGCCCCTCAGGACCGCTCCTTTCCGGCGGCGGCGCGGACCAGTCCGTCGAGCATGGGGTTCGGGATCTGCCGGGCCAGCTCGGCGGGTCGTCAGCTCCGCTGGAAGAACTCCACCTCCGCCAGGGCCAGGTGGCGGCCCCGGGTCAGACCGACGGGCGAGCGGAGCACCAGGCGTACCGTCTTCGCGTCGCTGATCCCGGTGGGGATCGTCTGGGGCCCCGGTTTGTCGCTGAGGGTGACCTCCTTGTGGTGCTTCTCGCCGTCCTGCGTCGTCACCTCCATGTCCAGCTGGAGTGCGCGTGCCTGGCGGGCGTAATCCTCCGGAGACGAGGACGCGCCGTTGGTGATGATCACGTCGACCAGCCGGAACGGCTTGCGGAAGGTGTAGGTCACCGAGGCGCCCGGCCCGGGCGCGCCCCAGTAGCGGTTGCTCAGCCCGTCCGTGGTGTCCGTCGCCGGATGCCCGTGCACCTCTGCGCTCGCCTTGACCTCGGCCGGGGTCACGGACCTGGCCTTGCCCAGTTTGTCCCGGGTGTCCTCGAACAGGGCGCGTCCGGCCGGCAGCAGCAGGAAGCCGCCTGCGCACAGCGCCAGTACGACGGCCAGGATCACGAAGAACCGGAACGCGCGGCCGGAGCCCGCGCGGGTCCGGCGGCGGAACGGCCATACCGTTCGCCACCACGGCAGCGGGGCGGGCTTTGCGGCGGGCGTCAGCTCGGCGGCGCAGCGTCGGCAGAAACGGCGTTCCGGCTGGTTGAGGGTGCCGCAGGCGGGGCAGGGGCGTCCCGTTCCTTCGTCCGGCGCAGCGACTGGTCGTACGACGGGGCGGGGGGCCACGGGTTTCGCGGGGCGTACGGGGCCGATGGGGTCCGGGACGGGTGCGGGTGCCTGCGGCGTGCGGGGCGGGATGGTCGGAGCGGGTGGGGTGGGGGGTACGGCGGCCTCGGCTTCGCCTTCGGCCGGGTTGTTCCCACCCGCACCACCCGTGCGGATTTCATCGTCGGGTGCGGGTGGCCCCTGTGGGGCGTCCTCGCCGTCGGCGGCCAGCGGTTCGTTCGTCGTGGCAGCGGCGGGGCCGCGGGCTGCGGGCGGTTCGCTCGCAGCGGACTGGGGCGGTGGGGTGGTCTCGGTGCGGCCGGGGGCGGCGCCGGAGCCCTCGGTATCCGGGGTGCTCGTCCCCCTCACCTCACCGCGGCCGCGGCCGGTCAGCCGGTGTCGCAACGATGAGGTGCAGGTGGGCGTGGAGGCGGGCGCGGACGCGGAGGCGGACTCGGACAGAGGCTCCGAGGACGGGGTCGACGGCTCCGGCGGCGCAGGTGTACCCGGGGTCGACGGCTGCGGTGCCGCACGCGTACCCGAAGCCGACGGCTCCGGCGCCTCACCTGTACCCGGGACCGACCGCTCCGGCGCCGCACGCGTACCCGAGGCCGACGGCGCCGGCGCCGGAGATGTGTTCGGCGCGGACGGCTCCGGGGCCGCCGGAGAGGGTGTGCTGGAGTCGGACCAGCCCAGGTACGCGCCGCAGTTGCCGCAGAAGTCGTCCGTGGGGTCGTTGGACGCCCCGCACGCGGGACACGCGCGCATGACGTCACCTCCCTTCGTCGGCGGGCGGGGCGGGCAGGGCCTCCACCCGGAAGGCCATGTGCACCGGGCACATGGCCCGGACGATCTCGCGGACCCTGACCACGTCGACCCGCGCCTCGCGGGCCGGCCACACCCGGACCAGGACCTCGGCGCCCGGGTCCGGCGGTAGCTCGGCACCCGCGGTGCTCGACCACGTCGCGCCGCCGTCGCCGGTCACCTCGGCGTGCACGCCGAGCGCGAGGTGCAGGGCCTCGACCAGGCCACGCCTGGTGCCGCGCCACCGGTGCAGCTCCACCGCGCGGACGACCGCCTCGCGGCGCAGTTCCACGGGCCACTGCGGGTCGTCCGCTACGCCCACCCACGACGCCAGCCAGGCCAGGAAGTCGGTCGGGGTCACCCGGGGGTCGAGGTAGGCGGGCAGGTTGTCGAGGGTCGCGAACACCGGGGCGAGGACGGTGTCGAGACCGGCGGTGAAGCGTTGCGCGAAGTCGTCGTCGGCGTACAGGGCGGGCAGTTGCTCGCCGATCGGGTACCTGCTCGGCAGGCCGGGCACGGCGGCGCGGCTCATCCCCGCGCCTCCGGATCGACGGCCGTGACGACCACCTGGTGCTGGTAGGAGAAGACCAGCGCGCCCGGGGCCACGTCGATGCGGTCCGACGGGGCGCCGCGCCGGCCGGTGATCGGGTCGGCGGGGAACAGCCGGATCTCTTCCACCAGCGCGTTGCCGGTGGCACGCTGCAGGACGCCGAAGACGTCGCCGTACTGCACCGGCCGTCCGAACGGCCAGCCGGTGCCGTCCGGACCGCCGTTCAGCGGGTTGAGGTGCCGGAACAGCGCGTCGAGCGCCGCGTCGCGCACCCGGTCGGTGTCGCCCGGCGCCGCCGCGAGCCGGGCCACCACGGTGACGCCCTGGTACACCGGCGGCTCCACCACGAGGCGGGTGCCGATCAGGCGCCGCTCGTCGAGGCTCGTGGTGATCGCTTCGAGCACCTGGTCCGAGGGGATCAGCTGCTCGAAGCGGAGCCGGTCGTCGCCCTCGTCGGCCACCGCGTCCGGCACCACCAGGACCCGTACCGCGCCCGGACCGTCCGCGGCGGGCAGACAGCGGACCCTGCGTACCGAGGGTGCGGCCTGGCGGCTGATGATCTCGTAGTCCTCGGCGGTCACCGCGCGCTCCTGCATCCGCAGCACCTCCGGCGCCCGCAGCTTGGCGTTGGCGACGGTCTCCCCGGCGACGCCGCCCCGGGCCGCCTCCCGGTTGGTGACCCGGGCGACGTACGGAACGGAGCTGCGCAGCACGGAGATCGCGCCGCGGGCGACGTTGCCCGCCGGGCCGCCGCCGGTGCGGTATCGGGCCACCCGTATCTGGGCGCCCTTGGGCGGTACGGCGCCGCACTGCCGCAGCGTGCCGTCCGGTTCGCGCAGCGCCGGAGGGAAGGTGAACTCCCCGGTGGTGGCGTCCACGCGGACGTGCGGGTCGGTGGGGCCGGAGCGGCCGAAGTGCTCCACCACCTCCAAGCGCTGCCACCCCTCGGCCGAGGACACCTCGACCACGGGGGGCTCGCCGTCGAGGAGGACCGGCGGGCGGCCGAGCCGGAACGTCTGCCCCGAGACCCCTTCCGAGGTGCCGAGCGGCACATCGGTCACGGTCTCCGCGTGCTCGACGGACATGGTGCCGCCCACGGTGAACACGGCCGCCTCGCGCACCGTCGGGGACTCCGAGTAGAACGGCTGGCCCGGCTCCGCCTCGGTCACCCGGCAGCGCAGCCAGCCGGCCCGGATCCCGCCGATCACCGACGCCGTGTGCCCGGCCGGTACGTACACGATGACCTCGCCGGGCCGGTTCAGCCCGCCGGTGGTGTCGGTGCCGGTCTCGCACCACTGCCAGCCGCCGCCGTCCCAGGCCTCCCACACGAGCGGGGGCTGGCGCGGGTCCACGCCGACGCCCTCCACGCGGCTGTCCAGGCGCACCGCGACGACGCAGCGCGGCACCGCCGCCGGCAGGCCGAACAGCAGCGCGTCGCCCGGCTCCGGTGCCGCCTGGAAGCAGGGAATGTCGTGGCCCTCGGCGAGCACGGCCGTCCGGTCGGTCTGCTGACCGGACCGGGGTGCGGTCAGCAGGCGTATCAACTCGCTGGGGACGATGCGCAGTTCGTCCGTGGTCGTGAACACCACGGCCTCGTCAGTCTCGCCGCCCGCGGTGGTCACCTCGGTGCCCGCAGGCAGCGCGACCGTGTCGGGCTGCGGCGCCGAGAGCCAGAAGTCGACGTCGGCGTGGGCCGCGGTGGGCGGGAACAGACGGATGTCCAACAGGTCGAGGAACGCGGTGTAGTTCTTGTCCGGAACCCGGTTCAGCCGGTACAGCAACTGGTCCACGAGGTAGGCGAACGTCTCGATCAGGGTGACGCCCGGGTCGGAGACGTTGTGGTCGGTCCACTCCGGGGCGCGCTGCTGCACGTACCGCTTGGCCTCGTCGACGAGTTGCTGGAACCGCCGGTCGTCCAGGTTCGGGGAGGGCAGGGCCATCAGTGAGCGCCCGCTTCCTCGGCCCCCTCCTCGGAGGGGATCGTGTAGAAGGGAAAGACCAGGTTGCGCCGGTCGTTGGTGGAACGCACCGTGTAGTGCACGTCGATGTAGAGGGTGCCGTCCTCGACGGCGTCGAAGGCGACCACCACGTCGTCCACCGCGATGCGCGGCTCCCACCGCTCCAGGGCCTCGCGCACCTGCTGCGCGATGCGTCCGGCGGTGGCTCCGTCACCGGGGGCGAAAACGTAGTCGTGGATGCCGCAGCCGAACTCGGGTCGCATGGGGCGCTCGCCGGGCGCGGTGCCGAGCACCAGGCGGATCGCCTCCTCGATCTCCCGCTCCCGTTCGACCATGGCGATCCCGCCGGTCGGCCCGACCCGCAGCGGGAACGCCCAGCCACGGCCGATGAACCGCTCGCTCATCACACACCGCCGATCAGGACGTTCGGGGCGCCGGTCACGATCATGGCGCCGCACGTCGTCTGGTCGCGCGCCCGCGCGGCCGGCAGCCCGCCGATGAGGACGGTGCCCCGGGTGGCAGCGGCCGGGTTGGGCGTGATCACGTTGCCCGGTCCCAGGGCCGCGTGCGGCGGCACCACGCAGGTGTGCAGGCTGCCCACGACGGCGGCGGGGCGGCCGCCGATCAGCACGGTCGCCACCGCCCTGGCGGCGGCGGGCGGCGGGGTGGCGATCACCCCGCCGTGGTTGGTGGGGTCGCCGGTACGGGCTGCGGCGGGCATGCGGCGCTCCTTTCGAGTCGAGATCTCGGGGGCAGGGGGTCAGTTGATGCGGATGAGCTTGGCCTTGAGGACGCCGAGCAGACCGCCGTCGACGGTGACGTTCGAGCTGCCGCTGACGTTCACCGTGCGGCCGCCGATCTTCACGCCGACCCTGCCGTTGATGTCCACGTTCCGGCCCGACACGCTCACGTTGCCCCGCCCCGCGTCCAGGGTGATGCCCTTCCTGTCGAGCTGGACGGAGGTGAGGGGTTGCCGGCTGCCCTTCCCCGCGTACACCTTCAGCTCGATCCGGTCCCGCCGGTCGTCGAGGAACACTTCGAGGCGCTCGTCGCCGGTCATCAGCCGCACCCCGGAGCGTCCTGGTGCCCTCGCGTCCAGCAGCTCCATCCGGTGCCCCGAACGCGACACGATGGAGCGGCGGTTGACCTTCCCGCTGGTCCTGTCGATCAGCGGAACGTCGTGCGGAGACGGCTTGTCCACGCCGTTGTAGAGCCCTCCGATGACGTACGGGCTGTCCAGCAGTCCCTGTTCGAAGCCCACCAGGACCTCGTCGTTGACCTCCGGGCTCACCACGCCACCGCCGCCCTTGCCGCCCCACTGCACGGTGCGCACCCAGTCGGTGACGTATGTGTCGTCCAGCCAGGGGAACTTCAGTTTCACCGAGCCGCGCTCGGAGCCGCCCGGTTCGCGTACGTCGGTCACTACGCCGATCGCAAGTCCCGGCATGCGCGGGCCGCGGGACGGCGCGTTGGCTCCGGTCACCAGGCCGGTGAGCGAGCGGTCCGGGCTGGCACTGACCCACACCGTCGTCCGGTACCCGCCCTGCGGTTCGAGGACGTGCTGTACCGCCGTCGCCGTGTACTTGCCGGAGAACGCCTTCCCGACGTTGCCGAGCGCCACGGGCTTGCCCGCCCGCAGCTTGGGGTTGCCCTCGGCCACCACCTCCAGCTCGCCGAAGCCCGCGCTGACCTGTGCGGCCACCGCGTCGGCGACCGCGGTCGTCTCGGCCTGGGTGCGGTACGGGGTGTCGGTGACGGTCAGTTTCGACGACTTGCCGAACCGGGCGGCGAACGCCGGGCTCAGGCCCGGCACCACCGTGTCACTGTTCACCGACGGCTGCCGGGACACCAGCGGCCGCTTCGTGGTGACGTCCCAGCCGCGCACCTCCACCTGCTGCGCGCCGTCCGCGGCCGACAGCGAGGCCCGCAGCGCCAGCAGGTTCCGCCCGTACTCCAGCACCATCGGGTTCCGGGTGGCCGACGTCGACGGCGCGGGCGCGCCGGACGCCTTCTGCGGCTTGGTGAACTGCAGCAGCCCCTTGTCGTCGACGCGCACCAGCGCGCCGCTCTCGGCCGCCAGGAACTGCAGGAAGTCCCAGTCGGACACGTTCGCCTGCGAGAGCTGCTTGTACGTGACGGGCGCTGCCTGCACGGTGCCGCAGGCCAGCCCGGCCCCGGCGGCCACCTTGCGGACGATCGCCGCCGCGGTCATGTTCCGGTACGCCACCACCTTGCGGCCGCGCTGGAGGCGGTGCGCCTTGGAGTAGGCACGCACCACCGTGAATGAGCCGGTGCGGTCCCGGTCCAGCTCCAGGGCCGTCACCTCGCCGTTGAACAGCCGCTCGCGGGCCTGTCCGCTCACGGTCACCACGGACACCCTGAGCGGGGTGCCGATGGTGATGCCGGTCGCCGTCAGGAACTCGTGGTCGGGGTCGCGGAAGGTGAGCACCGCCGCGTCCGGCAGGCCCACGTTCTCGTCCACCACGCAGCTCACCAGCTGGGCGGCCCAGATCGGCGGAAGTTCGCCGGGTGCCTCCACGACCGGGTCCGCCGCGAACGACCGGCCGCCCTGTTCCCCGGATATGCTCACCGCTCCTCCTCTGCGCCCGCGTCCCGCAGCGCCGGCACCACCAGTTCGGTGCCGGGTACGAGCGCCATCGGGTCGTCGATCTCGTTCGCCTCGGCGATGGCCCGCCAGGCCGTGGCGTCGCCGTACTCCCGCCAGGCCAGCAGGGCCAGGCTGTCGCCCGCCACGACGGTGTGCGTACTGCGGGCGGTGCGCGCGCCGGACGTCGGGTTCTGGCCCGGCGGGTCGACGCTCGCCTCCTCGATCGACAGCGCGCAGGTGGCCCGCAGCGGCTTGCCGTCCACGTCGAAGAGCGTGTACGTCACCGACAGGCTGGAGAGCACCCCGTCGAACGAGGTCGTCCGCGCGGTGCCCCACTCGAACCGCACCCACGGACTGGCCGGCTTCTTGCGGCCGAGGCTCGCCGGAGTCGGCACGCACGCCTTCATCAGCTTCTCCACCGCCAGTTCCACGGAGTTGTCGTGGGTGGCGGTGGCGTCCAGGAACACCTCCAGGCTCAGCTCACGCGGGCCGCTACCGACGAACTCGGGCAGCGCCGACTGCCCCGCCATCCGGGACGGGGAGCGCCGCCACTCGGTGGTCTTGCGCAGCTCCAGGGTGGAGGGGTTGAACTGGAGGTTCAGCCGCGCGATCGTCCCGCCGGGCTTCGCGCCGACGGAGGCCGGGGGCTCCTTCAGCGTCAGCTGGGCCCTGGCCCGACTGGAGCGGGACGCTGGGGACATGCCGGGACTTCCTTTCCGGGACGAGGGCGAATCACTGGCTGCGGGAGGGTCGATGATGGTGCGTCAGGAAGGGCGAAGCCCCTCGTGGGCGATCTCCAGGGTCTCCACCGCGGCCTGCGAGCTGTTGGGGTCGAAGGACGGGCCCTGCCAGCGCACCGGGACGATCCCGAACACCTGCCAGCTGATGATCCGGGTCAGGTCGGGCTTCAACGCCACGATCTCGCCGTCCTTGGGCTCCACCCGCCTCAGCGTCTCGTCCAGCCAGCGGGCGATCTTCGCCGTGTCGGCGGTGACCGGCCGGGTGAGCGTGATGTTCGACCAGGTCACGCGGCCGGGGAGCTGCCAGGTGAAGTCGTTGTTGCCGCCCTCCGCGTAGCTCTCCATCTCGACCTCGGCGCCCATGCCGGAGCAGGTATGGAAGGCGCCCAGGTCGTTGCCACCGATCGCGAGCCGGAAGAACACGCTCGTCGCGAAGATGTTGTCCGTCATTCGTCCGTCATCCGTCCGTCATCCGTCCGATCCGTTCCGTGCCCTCAGCGGCGTCCGTCGTAGGGGCGGCCCGTGCGTTCCCGGCCGCGCCGCAGCTCGGTGCGCAGCAGCCGGGCCATCGGGTCCAGCAGGCGGCGGGCCAGGTCGTCCAGGTCGATGCCGGGGTCCTGTGGTGCCTCGGCGCGATGGGGCGTGCGCTTGCCGGAGGCGGAGAACTTGGAGGACGTGGACGACGTCGAGGACGTGGTGGGTGTGCCGGACGGGTGCTGCTTGCCGCGCGCCGGGGCCGCCTTGGCCGGTACGCCCTTGGAGACGGTCTTCCCGGCGCCGGAGACCTCGCGCTGGACCGGGAATGCCGCCGGGCTGTTCCCGCCGCCGCCCGCCGCCGCTCGGGGGCCTGGCGCAACGTTCCGCGCCCGGACTACGGGAACGGTCCCGTCCGGTGCCGGTGCCGACGTGGCCGGCGGGCGGTCCGGGAGCGGCGGCGCCTGCGGGGCGGTCACCGGCAGGGGGCGCCCCGGTACGGCGGCCGACCGGGAGAGCACCCCGGAGGTCTCCGACCCCAGCGGTGCAGGGCGTACGACTGGGACGCGCTGGACGTTTCCCGGGGAACCGGTGTTTCGTACACCCGAGTTCTCCGGTCCGTGCGCGGTCGCGGCTCGTTGTACGTGAGGTGTTGCCGGGGAACTGGTGCTTCGTGCAGCCGAGTTCTCCGGCCCGTACGCGGTCACGGCGCGCTGTACGCGAGGTGTCACCGGAGTGCCTGCGGTCGGGCTCGGGCTCCGGGACGACCGCGCGGACGCCTCGGTGGACGGCGCGGGCTCACCCTGCAGGGCAGCCGGCGCGCCGGGCCAGCGCACGGCCACCACGGGACGGCCGCCGGTGCGGGAGGCGGCGGGCTGCGCCACCCCTTCCGGAGCGCGGGTGTTCACGGCGAGCGGGCGCGCGTGGAGCAACTGGAGGGTGCGGGGCGCCACAGGGACGGCATGCGCTCCGGAGACGGTCGCGGTGAGACCCCGCGGGTCGGCCGCGGTGCGAGGTCGGTCTGCCGCGGCGCCGAGGGAGTGGGGTGCCGTCGGTGCGGACGGCGGGCCAGCGGCAGGGGTCCGGCCGCCTTCGGTGCGCTCGGTGCCTGCTTCGGCCAGGGCCCGGGCCACGACGACCGGGCCCTGGGTACCGGGTTCCTGGGGCCGTTGCCCGTCCAGGCCCGGCCCGCCTGAGGTCACACCGGAGCGTGGCGCATTCCCTGCCGGGCCTGCCGAGCCTGCCGTACCCGCTGCGCCTTCCGGCGCTGCGGCCGGAGACGGCGTCACCAGCGGTGTGGCCGGCCCGTCTCCATGGCTTGTGGGGCGGGGTGCCGCAGTGCTCCCTGTGGTGTGCTGGTCCGCGAGGCTGCGCTGGACGTCGACGGCCCCCAGCAGCGGCGCCTCCGCTCCGCCCTCTCCCCGTCGCAGGGGTGCGGTCTCACCGGACGCCCGGTCTCGATCCGCCGCGGACGGTGCCGGAGCGGCTCCGGCGCCCCTGTCCTGGTGGGCCGGGGCGCGCTGGACGTCCGGGCCGGGCGCCGTACGAGCGGCGCGGGCACCGGACGCGGCTGAACCGGGCAGGTCGGCGCTCGGCGGCATCGCGGGCAGCGGCGCGCCCAGGCCACCTCGCACACGTGCGCCGCTCCGGGCCGGGCCGGCAGTCCGGCGCGACTCGTCGGTGCCGCCCGGGGTGCCGTGGGCCGTCCCCTTCCCTCCGCTGTCGGCCGGGCGCGGGGCGCCGTGGTTCGTCCCCCTTGCACCGCCGTCGGCAGAGCGCGAGGCACCATGCCTCGCCCCACTCGCACCACCGTCGACCGGCCGCGGGGCACCATGCCTCGTCCCGCCCGCACCACCGTCAGCCGACCGCGAGGCGCCGACTGCGCCTTCCGCTGTGCCCTCGGCGTGCCGCTGGACGACGGGAAGCGCCCTACCGGACACGGATCCGGCGCCGGGCGGGGGCTGTGGGGCGGGGGCGGCCTGCGTCGGCGGAACGGCCGTGGCGGGCAGCTCGCTCAGTGGGGCGCCGAGAGGTGCGCGGCTCACCGTGCGGGTGGCGGCACGCTGTACGGGAGCGGTCGAGGGCACCCCCGTACCGGCCGGTTCGGTCGTGGCGGAGTGGGGACCGGGTGCCTCGGGAACGCCGCCCGCGGTCGCCGGGGTGCCGGCGGGCCGCAGGGCGGGGATGCGGCGTGCGGGTCCGGCCGGGCGCAGGGCGACGGTCAGCCGAGTCCCCACCGGCCGGAGTCGGACGGCAGGGTGGGACGCCTCCGGCTGTCCGGCTCCCCGAGCGGATGGTGAACCTGTCGTCCGGGCGGCGGGGCCGGAGGGCGTACGGCCTCCTGAACCTGCCGTGGGCCGGGATGCACCCCCAGAGTCCCGCTCGGACGCGGAACGGGCCATACCCCCGCCGGCTGCTGTGCCCGGGAGCACCGCCACACGTCGTACCAGCGGAATCTCCCGAACGGCCGGCGGGCGGCCGGTGTCGGTGGGAGTCACGACCGGTGCCGTGCCCGGCGCCGCGGCGCGTTGGACAGGGCGAGGCGACGAGGAGAGCACGGCCGGGGAATCCCCAGACGTGAGGCCACGGTTCTGCGGAGCCCCGCTGGAACGCCCCTCCCCCGCCACGTTGTTGCCGCTGTTGCCGCCGGGATGCGCCACCACGGGCTCCGGTCCCGCACCCGCTTCCGCCACTCCGGTATCGCCGGAGCCGCCAGCGGCGGGCCGCACGGCGGAGGCGGAGCCGGAGCCGGAGGGCAGCGGGCCGGGCCGGACCGGACCGGACGGCGCTGAACCTGACGGCACTGAACCAGACGGCGCTGAACCTGACGGCTCCGAGACGGACGGCGCGGGACCCGACGTCCGCGCCCCCGCACGCGCCCGGCGCTGCACCTGCGGTGCCCGACCGTCCGGCGTCCGAGCCGTGCCGTCCGGAATCCCGGCATCCGGAATCCCGTGGCCCTGCGGCCCCTCCGCCCCCTCCGCCCCGTCCGGGCGGAGTGCCCGAAGCAGCAGTGGCCCCCCACCGGTGTGGGTGGGCCGTGCGGCGGCCGGGCGCGTGACTCCTCGTACGAGGCCGGTCGGGGCCGTGGGCTGCAGGGCGTGTCCGAGGCCGTTGTCGAACGACGGGTTGTGCCAGGCGGCGAGGCCCGCGCGGAAGGTGAGGCCGTCGCTGACGCCGAGCGGAGCGCGGGAGAGGGTCAGTCCGGGCGCGGCGATGCGGCGCCAGCCGCCGTCCCAGTCGTGCGGCACGGAGGGAACCGGCGCGGCGGAACCCGAGCCGCCGGGCGTGCCCGGGTCAGGGCCCTCGCCGGTGCGCCCCGCACGCCGCGGGCGCTCCGCGGCGTCCGGTCCTCCGGTGGCCCGGCGGCGCAGCCAGTCCCGCCATGCCATGTGCTCAACCGCCTTCGTTCATGCGGGTGTTGATGCGGGCGATCTCGGCCACCCACTGCTGGCGCTCGCCGTGGGTCAGGTCGAGGATCTCCTCGCGCTGCCAGTGGAAGTGGTAGGCGATGTACGCGATCTCCTCCCGGAGCCGGGGAAGGGCGTACGTCACGATTCCCCCAGGCGCCCACCCGAGAGGTCGACCTCGAAGCCGCCGTCGCAGTGCGGGCAGGTCACCGCCGCACGGGTGTGGCCCTCGCTGTTGACGCGGCGGTAGAAGTCCTGGAGGAAGGCGACGTCGGTGGCGTACATCCGTTCCACGATCCCGGCGTGCACGTCGGTGATGTTCCCGAGCCGGGTGATCACCTGGCTCAGCAGTACGACGCTCAGGTACGCCGGGTTCTCCTTGACCCGCAGATCGATCTGGGGCCGCAGTTCGTCCCGGGCCGTTGCCAGGCGCATCGCGCCATGGCGGTGCACTGTGCCCGCCTCGTCGACGTACCCGCGCGGCAGCTCGAACTCGAACTCGGTGCGCAGGCCGTGGTCCTCCCGGGGCACCGGGGCGGCGGCCGGAGCGGCCGCCACCTGTTCCGGCGCCGCAGCGGGTGCCGTGACCTGGAGCAGCTCCTCCAGGTTGCCCGCCGTGACCGTACGACGCCTCATTCGACGACGATCTCCTCGAACACGATCGTGACGGACTCGGTGGCCGCGGACGACTCGCCCGCCTTCAGGGACGGGCCCTCCCACTTGGAGGCCCAGCCCTGCATCAGCTGGATGCGGCGGACCGTGTTGCCCTCGGTGTCCTTGATCTCGATGGTGAGGTTCTGCCGTGCGGAGTTCACGGCCCCGTTGTTCAGGGTCTCCTTGATCCACTTGGTGAACTCGCTGCTCTGGTCGAGTCCCCGGGTGATCGTGATCTCGCCGGCCTGCCGGGCGCCCGGCTGCTTGCGGATGATCTGCTTGCCTTCCGAGGTGACCTGCTTGACCTCGACTACATCCTCTTCGACGGTGAACCCGCTGATCTCCTGGATCGACTCGACCATGTAGCCGCCGAGCTGCACGCCGAAGACGTGGGTGGAAAGAGCATCGCCCGTTGCCATGACTGTCTGTCAACCTTTCTCTGCAGACCCGCGGGTCACTCGTCGATGAGGCTGGTGGTGTCGGAGAACTGGGCCAGCCGGAAGACCACGAACTCGGCGGGCTTGACCGGTGCGACGCCGATCTCGCAGACGACCCGGCCCTGGTCGATGGACTCCTGCGGGTTGTTGTCGCGGTCGCACTTCACGTAGAAGGCCTCTTCGGCGGTGCGGCCGAACAGGGCGCCACGGCGCCATTCCTCGCTGAGGAACGCCGTGACGTTGCGCCGGATGCTCGACCACAGCCGGTCGTCGTTCGGCTCGAAGACGACCCACTGGGTGCCCAGGAGGATCGACTCCTCCAGGTAGTTGAAGAGACGGCGCACGTTCAGGTAGCGCCAGGCCGGGTCGGAGGAGAGGGTGCGGGCGCCCCAGATCCGGATGCCCCGGCCGGGGAAGGCCCGAATGCAGTTCACGCCGATCGGGTTCAGCAGGTCCTGCTCGCCCTTGCTGAGCCGGGTCTCCAGGTCGACCGCGCCGCGGATCACCTCGTTGGCGGGCGCCTTGTGCACACCGCGCTCGGCGTCGCTGCGCGCCCACACGCCGGCGATGTGCCCGCTCGGCGGGACGACGGTGTTGCGTCCGGCGGCCGGGTCGAAGACCCGCACCCACGGGTAGTAGAGGGTGGCGTACCGGGAGTCGTAGCCCGCCTCGTCGTTGCGCCAGGTGCGCACCTGCTGGGCGGAGAGCCCGGGCGGGGCGTCCAGGACGGCGACCCGGTCGCCCATCTGCTCGCAGTGCGAGATCACGGCGAGCTGCACGGTGCGCACGCCTTCGGCGTCGATGTCGCCGCGCTGGTAGGCGCTCATCAGGTCCGGCACCGCGACCATGGTGATCTCGTCGATGGTCTCCAGACCGCCGAACCCGGTGCGGGCCCCGGCGTCACCGACGTACTCTGCCGGGTCGAGGCGGGACACCGCGCCGGAGCCGGGCACGGCCGGGGCGGCCGGGGCGTCGGCCAGTGCCACGGTCTGGCTGGCGGGCCTGCTCTGGGTGGCACCGCGCTGCTCGGTGACCTCGATCAGCTTGGAGGCGCGGGCCTGGTTGACCAGGTAGCCCTTGACGTTCTTGCGGGCGGAGACCTCGTACGTCTCCGCCACCTGGTCGCCCTGGCGGACCAGGACCTTGAAGCGGTCCTCCGGCGGGTTCTCGCCGTCCGCGTCGGCGACCTCCACCGACACCCCAAAGGCGCCGGGCTTGGCCGCGACCAGGAAACCGCCGAGTTCCGCCGGCTCCACGGCCTTGGTCTGCTGCCGCTTGGCGCCCTGGGCCGCCGGCGCGGAGGTGTCCTCGGCGGAGCCGCCGATCCGCACGATGTACGCGGCGCCGCCGCCGTTGGCGAAGTAGCCGTAGACCGCGTGGGGCAGGTAGGCGCCCTCGGTGAAGCCACCGAACAGCTGGGTGTACTGGTCCCAGCCGGTGACCAGCGTCGGCGCGTGGAACGGGCCGTTCTCGGCGAAGCCCACGAACGCGGCGACAGCGGTGCCGACCCCTTCGATCGGCCGGGCACCGGACTGCACCTCCTCCACGTACACGCCCGGGGTGAGGTACGTCGGCATGCTCGCTCCTTCGCGTCCTACGGGTCTGTCAGCTGTGTCCAGGCCGAGTCTGTGCGGGAGGTCCGCCGGGGCGACAGGGACGCGGGGACCTGGCCAAGGGCAAGATCGCTGCCTTCGGCTGCCCGCTCGGGCGGTCCGGCCGCCGCCCGGACTTGCCCTCGTTCTGCCCGTACGGGCCTGGACGTGCCGGTTGCCCGGGCGGTCCACTGGGGGGCCGGAGCAGGGATGCGGCCGACTAGGAGGCAGCGAAGTGCGGACGTCCGGGGCGCACACGGAGCAGACCGAGATCCGGCAGGCCACGCGCGGCCCGGCCGCCGCCGCCCGCCGGGAGACGTCCTCGGGCGGCGCCGCCACGCCGCCGCCACTCACCGCCGATGTGCTCCGGGCGGCGCAGCGCGGCGCGGGCAACGCCGCGGTCACCGCCATGATCGCCCGGCGCGCCCGGCGCGCGCCCGCCCAGGAACAGCTGGACGCCGGGGTGCACGAGGACCCTCACTCGAAGCATCAGCACGGCGCGGGACGCGACCGGGAAGCCGCGGCGCAGCCGAGCGCCGCCGACGCGGTGAACTCCGTGGTGCGGTCCGCCGGCAGCCGACTGCCCGCCTCGCTGCAGCGGGAGATGGAAGCCCGCTTCTCGGGCGAGGACTTCTCCGACGTCGCGGTCCACACCGGCGCCGCTGCCCGGCGTTCCGCCGAGGCGGTCGGGGCCGAGGCGTACACCACCGGCACCCGTCACATCGTGTTCCGCGGCACGATCGACAAGAAGACCCTCGCGCACGAACTGGAACACGTCCGCCAGCAGCGTGCAGGGAATGTGGCCGGTACCGACGACGGCAGCGGCCTGAGCATCAGCGACCCCTCCGACCGCTTCGAAAGGTCGGCCGAACGCAAGGCCGAGCAGGTGATGCGCGGCGGAGCGGACGTCCAGCGCTCGGTCGCGGACCACACCGCCGACGCCGCGCACCGGACGACCGGGGCGTCGGCCGAGGTGCAGCGCATGCCCCCCAAGAAGAAGCAGTCGAAAAAGCAGGCGGGGGGCAACCCACCCGCGGAAGCGGCCACTTCCTCGAAGACCGTGTTCGAGGAAATAATGGAGTACTTCGAGGGACGCAGCGAAGAATTCAAGGCAAAGAAGCAGAACGAGAAGGAGCTCCTCCTCGAAGAGATCGGAATCGTACCCGGAAGCGATCTTTTCACGCTCGACGAAGTGAAGAACGACGAGTCAATGATGGACGCTCTCCTCACGGAGATCGAAACCGCGAAACACGCGTCCGGGTTCGCGGGTATGGGCGGCGGCAGCAGTGACTGGGCGGCGAGCGCGGTCACTTCGGCACATGCGGAGATGCGGGCGGACCATCCGATCTGGGGCGACAAGACAACCCTCCATCACAAGATCTCCCGTAGCGAGTTGGACGCTGTACTCGCCTCGGCCGAGAGGGACAAGGCGAACGCGAAACCGCTGTTCGAGTTCCTGGACGAGGTACGGACGGTACTCGGCTCGACCGCGGCGAACAAAAAGGCCCTGCACAACATGCCGGCCAACCTGGAAATGGGACCGGCGAGTGACACGAGGACAGGCGACCCGGGATCCGGAACCGACTTCAACTACACGCCTGAGGGCGCGATGACGCCACGGTCGAGCGAGCTGAAGGACGCACTGAGCTTGGCGAACGCGCCCACCGTCGACTGGGGGGCGGTTGCGGACAAGCTGAGGGAGGCGCAGCGCCTTCACGAAAAGGAGTACGGAGGCGCGATCCTCTCCCCGCCCGCCCTGGAACGGTGGGAGAAAGTGGGCGCCAAGTGGAAGAAGGCGTCCGACTGAGGTCTCTCAGGCGTCGAGGGCGTCCGTCAGGTAAGGTCCGAACTCGCCCTCCAGGACCAGCCGTCCCAGCTTGCGGTACTCCTGCGCGACCGCCCTCACCAGTTGCCGCATGGTGAGCGGACTGCCGGACTCGGCCGCGAGGTAGGCCGCGGTCACCGCGCAGGCACGGATGGAGCCGCCGGCGAGTTCGAAGCGGTCGGCGCAGAAGGCGAGGTCCAGGTCCTCGGCGCGGGGCAGCCGGTCGCCCAGGCAGCGCTCCCACAGGGCGAGGCGCTGGCCGGAGTCGGGCACCGGGAAGTCGGCGACCACGTCCAGCCGTCGGGTGAACGCCTCGTCGAGGTTGGCCCGCAGGTTGGTGGTCAGCACCGCGATCCCGTCGAAGGACTCCATGCGCTGCAACAGGTACGCCGACTCGATGTTGGCGTGCCGGTCGTGCGCGTCCTTCACCTCCGAGCGCTTGCCGAAGATCGCGTCGGCCTCGTCGAAGAGCAGCACGGCGTTGACCGCCGACGCCTCGGTGAAGATCCGCTCCAGGTTCTTCTCGGTCTCCCCCACGTACTTGTCCACAACGGTGGACAGGTCCACCACGTACAGGTCCATGCCCAGGTCGGCGGCGACGACCTCGGCGGACATGGTCTTTCCAGTGCCCGACTCCCCTGCGAAGAGCGCGATCACGCCGCGTCCCCGGCCGCCGCCTGGCCGCATCCCCCACTGCCCGAGCACCTGCTCGCGGTGGCGGGCGCGCACCGCGAGTTCGCGCAGCCGCCGGTGGGTGGCCGGCGGCAGCACCAGGTCGTCCCAGCCGACACCCGGCTCCACCCGGCGGGCGAGCCGCTCCAGCCCCGCGCCGTTCTGGGCCCGTACGGCCGTGCGCAGGTCGTCGGGGCGGACCGGGCGCCCCGCGAGGGCGGCCGTGCGCACCGCCACGTCGGCAGCGCGGCGCAACTGCCCGGAGTCCAGGCGGTGCGCGGCGACCGCCTCGGCGAGCGCCTTCACGTCACCGGTCGCGAGGCCGTCACCCGAGATGTCGTCGGCCGCCCCTTCGAGGGCGTGCCGCCAGCGCGCGGCCTGCCGTTCGGGCGAAGGCGCCGGCACGGTCAGGGCGACGGGGGTGTCGGCCGCCCACTCCGGGGCCCAGCCGACCGTGCCGTGGGTGATCAGGGGGATCCCCCGCAGCGCCGCGCACAACGCCCCCAGCATGCCGCCCCGTTCGGCGGGTTCCCCGGGAAGCGCCTCCAGGGGGCCGAGGACGACTCCGGCGCCGGTGAGGCGGGCTTCGAGGGCGGCTGTCCGGGCGAGTTCCGGTACGTCGGCCGAGCGCCGGGCGAGGGCCACCGCGTCCAGGACGAGCGGTGGCAGCCCGGCCGCGCGCAGGGCGGCGACGGCGAGACCCGCCGCGTCGCCGCCCCGGCTGCGCAGATGGACGAGGCCGACGCCGGTGCCGGCTGCGGCCGCCGTGCGGTGGACGTCGGCCGCCTCGGCGGTCGGGTCCTCGCGGGCCTCGCCGAGTATCCCGGCGAGCCGGGCGTCGGGCCGGGCACTGCCCAGCAGATGCCCGGTGACCCGGTCGGAAACCGCCAACACCCGCGACAGTGGCGGCCGTTCGGGCTCGGTGACCTCCACCAGACCGCCCGCGACCAGCGGGGCGCCCGGAGCGAGCCGGAACCGGGCGGACGCCGCCCCGGCGAGCCCGCACAGTTCCAGGGCGAGCCCGACCGTGGGGCGCCGTCGTGTCAGGTCGTCGTTGAGGTAGCCGTAGAGCCGCTCGAACCGTGCGTCGAGGTCGGGTGCCAGCGCGACCAGGAGCAGGTCCAGGTCGAGCGGGGACAGCCCGAACCTCCGCGCGAGGCCGTCGAGGACGGAACCGGCGGGCGGCTGCCCCGGCTCGTGCGCTGGTACGTCGAGGCCGCCCGGCTCGTCCAGGATGCGGGCCGCCGCCTCGGGGGTGAGGTACTGGCCCCGGTACGGGTCGTCGGGGTCGGGGTCGCCGGCCCGGCGGGCCGCCACCGCGTGCCGCACGCGCTCCTCGACCACGCGAAGCCGCGTCCACAGGTGGTCCACGTCGGCGAAAACGGCATCGGCATCGGGGCGGACGTCGGTTCGGGCAACCACGTCGGCTTCGGTACCGGAGGGGCCGGTCACTACGTTTTCGCTTTCGGCTTGGGTGTCCGTGACATCTTCGGCGGTGTGTGTCACGGCTGGCGGTCCCCCCGGCGGCGGCGTCGGGCGGGGACGGGTGGCCGTTCACGCGGGCCGGTGAAGCCCTCCGGGCCCGGATCGCCGACCTCCGTGTAGCGCAGCCGGCGCCCGGACGTCGCTTCTTCGCCCTCGCGCCCGGCCGCGGAACGGACGACCAGGCCCTCGGTGACCGGTGGTGCGGCGGCCGTGGTCACGCCGGCGAGCGGTGCCCGCACCTGCACCGCGAGGGAGGCCTTCATCTCCCCGCCGAGCGCCGACCACACGTCGGAGGCGGCCGGTGCGTCGAGCGCGCCCCCCGCAGTGTCCAGCCCCACGGTCAGGCCGAGTTCGGCGAGCGTGCCGGTGAGCAGCCGCGCGGGAAGCGTGTCGTTGGCCACCAGACAGGTGAGCACCTGCGAGAGCAGCCGGTGTTCGTCCTGCGGGCGGTTCGCCCACGCCGTGACCAGGTACGTCAGCTCGAACCAGCGCGGCGGGCTGCGCCGCGCCACGAGGTACCCGTCCTCGTCGTACACCTCCCCGGCGCCGCTGCCGCGCCGGGTGGCGTCCTCGCGGATGTGGTACAGGAAAACGCACACCGTCGGGGCGCTGCGGCGCGCGGCCCAGTCCCGGGTGGGGGCGTCGAAGACCACGTCGACGCCCGATGCCTCCAGGCCCGACTCGCCCAGCAGGCGGCGCAGCCCCTCGTCGACCTCATGGATCACCGGCGGGTCACCTCGTCGGGCGGCTGCACGCTGCCGCTGACCACCAGGAAGTCGGTGGTCACGGGTGAGAATCCGGGGCCCTTGGCGGTGATGACGCGCGGTCCCGTCTGGTCCTTGGCGAGGATGAGCAGCTGGCCGATGAACGTACCGTCCGGCTTCGGAACGGTCGGCGCCGCGGCCGCGGTGATCCCCGGCTTCCAGGTGAACCGCACCGGCGCACCCGGCGGGAAGTCCTTGCCACGCACCGAGGTGACGAACCCGGGCTTGCCGATGTCCGGCACCGCGATGATGCGCGGCTGCAGGATGCGCAGCCGCTGCCGTGCGGTGTTGTCGCTCTTGTCGGCGTCCGTCCCGGTGGTGGTGAGGACGCCGGTGACCCGGCCGGTCAGTGCCTTGTCGGGGCTGAGCACGACGCGTACGACGGTGCTCGCGCCCGGCGTCAGGTCCGGCAGCGCGCACACCCAGGAGCGGTCGCAGCCCTCCGGCGGCCCGCTGTTCGGGATGCCCTTGGGCAGGCCGATGCGCAGCCGCAGGCCGGTCGCCAGCGCGTTGCGGCCGTTGCGCACCGTGTACGTCACGACGACGCGCCCGCCGACGTAGCCGGGGTTCGGCTGGGCCGTGACGCGCACCCCGGGCCCGGCCTTGGGCTCCTCCGGCTTCGGCGGCACAGTGGGCGGCGGTGTCGGAGTGGGCGGCGTCGGGGTCGGCGTGGGGGTCGGGGGCGGCGTGGCCTCGCGCACCGGGACTACGGTCCGGCCCGCGTTGTCGCTGGGCCGCGGATCCAGGACCGTGCCGGTGACCGACCAGTCGACGGGCGCGTCGCCTGGGGTGACCCCGGTGAGGGTGACGTCCACCGGAACCGTCGTGCCGGGCGGCACCACGCCGACGTCGCACTGGAGGGAGGCGGCGTCGCAGGTGCCCCCGGACCAGGTGATCCGGGTGACGCGCACGCCGAGCGGCGGGGCGACGGTCAGCCGGGTGCCGGGGGAGGCGGCGGGGCCGTTGTTCACGACGTCGACGCGGACCGTGGTGGAGTCGCCGACGGTCACCTCCGGGACGGTGCCGGGCGCCTTGACGGCGAGGTCGACGGACTGCTGGACGCTGGGTTCCTTCTGCCGGCCCGGAAGCTCGGTCGTGAGCTTGGTGAGTTTGCCGGACGCGATGTCCAGGAGTTTGAGTTTCTCGGGGGTGTTGACCGGACGGCTGGGGCGGGCGCTGATCACCAGCCCCTTGCCGTCGGCCGTCCAGGCGGCGTCCCGGGGCTGGAACGGGCCGGTGTTCTCCGGCAGTTGCCGGCCGCAGGCGCCGGGCAGGCCGCGGGCGGCGGTGGGCAGCAGCACCTGGCAGTCGTCGCCCGACAGCGACGTCAGGAGGATGCCGTTCTGCTCGTCGATCCGGCCGGCGCCGTTCTTGCGGTTGAAGGCGATGTTGAGACCGTCCGGGGAGAACGCCGGGCTGTCGTCGATGACCTCGCAGTCGCCCGGGCAGATCGTGGCGCTCAGGTCGCGCTGCCGGGACAGGTCGTTCACGGGCACGGTCCAGATGTGCTTGTTGCCGCCGCCCCCGTTGATCTGCATGTTGCGGGTGAAGGCCAGAGTGGTGCCGTCGGAGGACCAGGTGGGCTGGGCGTCCTGGCCCTGGCGCTGCCCGGCCGGCGGGGTGATCCGGCCGGTGATCGCGCCGGTGGCGACCTCCGCGATGAGGATGCGGCTGGGTCCGGCGGCCTGGCCGACACCGCCCGGCGAAGTCCGGGTGAATGCCAGGTACTTGCCGTCCGGGGAGAACGTCGGGTCGGTGTCCCAGTCCTTCGCCCCGCGTCCCGCCAGCGGCAGGGGAGCGGCGTTGGAGCCGTCGGCGTCCGTCATCCAGATCCGCTCGATCCGCTGGCCGTCGGCGTTGTTCTCGAAGCGGGTGACGACGATCCGGCGGCCATCGGGCGTGTAGTTCTGCCGCTCGGTCCACGGGTCGTACCCGGCCGCGGGCTGGAACAGCGGGTCCTTGGCGGGATCGGTGTTGGTGTCGGCCGCAGGGTCCTCGTCGAGGATCGTCAGTCCCAGGTCGCGGGGGTCCGACCCGTCCATCCGGATGTCCTGCAGCGTCACCACGTGCGGGGTGGCCGCCGAGGTGCGCTCCACGACCACGCCGCCGCCGTTCAGCGGGCCGAGCCAGGTGGGCGAGAGGACCTCGCGGTTCTCGTTGAGCACCAGTGAGGGGACCTGGTCGGAGTGGGCGGTCGCCCGGAACACGTGGTCCCAGTCGCCCTCGCACTCACAGGTGATCTCCGGGCTCAGGAACAGCACCCCGTCCCCGTCGGGCAGCCACGCTGCCCCGTGGGCACGCCACTGTGCCCGCGCGCCCCCGAGCAGCGGCTCGTCACCGGTGCCCTCCGCGTTCGTCACCCGCAGCCGGGGCACGGACTGCCCGTCGATGGTGGTCGTGGCGGTGTACGCGATCCAGTTCCGGTTCTCGTCGTCGTTCACCGGGTTCCACGCCGGTTCGGTGGCCGTGCCGTTCGCCGGGTCGGTGACCCGGGTGGCGGTGCCGCCGTTCAGGGGCCGGACGTAGATCTGCCGGCCGGCCGCCGGGTCGCTGTCGCTGGAGTACGCCAGGCGCTGCCCGTCCGGGGACACCGTCGGGCACTCCTCGTCGGCGGGCGTGTCGGTCAGCCGGGTCAGGCCGGTGCCGTCGGTGCGCACCAGCCACAGGTCGCGCTGCGTCCCGCCGTCCGGGCCGCCGGGTGCGGCCGCGTCGAACACCACGGCCCGGCCGTCCGGCGTCAGCCGGGGGTGCGCCGCGTCCAGGCCCCTGGTGAGCCGGCGCACCGAACCGTCGGCGGACCGCAGGTAGATCTGCGGCTTCTTCTCGTCGCGGCGGCTTGCGAAGACCATCTGGTCGCCGAGGGCGGACGGCTGGACGTCGTTGTGGGCCGGGCCCGCGCCGAACAGCGGTGTGCTGGAGGTGGTGGTGGCGACCCGGCCGAGACTGCGGTGCCGGGTACCGGCGTACGTGACCCGGGTGGCCGCGGCGGCGGCCGGCCTCGCCTGGGGTTCGGCGCTGCCCGGCCCGGCGGCCGCGGCCACCCCGAGCAGCGGGACGAGCAGCAGCAACGCCGAGCCGAGTCTCCCCAGGCGGTACCGCCCGCCGGAGCCAGCGGTTTCCATCACGGTCCCCTTCGCAGTGTGGTGCGGCATCCGGATGTGCCCCCGCCACCCTGCACCGGCCGCGCGCGGCGCGGCAGGGCTGCGGGGCCGTACCCGGGGGAAGCGCGCGGTGCGCTTTCGGGCAGTGCCGGGTTCCCGGCCGTCGCCGGGCCGACCGCCCGGCCGGCCCCCGTCCCGGCCCGACGGCGCCGTCCGTCAGATCAGCCCGTTGCGCAACGCATAACCGACTGCGTGGGCCCGGTTGCGCAGCTGCAGCCGGGTGATGATCTCGTGCAGGACGTTCTTGACGGTGCGTTCGGAGTACGCGGTCTTGCGGGCTATCTCCGCGGTGTCCAGGCCCTCCGACACCAGGCGCAGCATGTCCGCCTCGCGCGTCGTCAGGGTGGACAGGGACAGGCTCCCGTGGTCGAGCGCCGAGCGCTGCAGGCTGCCGACGTGGGAGAGCAGCTTGCCGAGCAGGTCGCCGGGCAGCACTCCCTCGCCGTTGGCCAGCGCCAGGACCAGGCGCAGGAGCTGGTCCTGATCGGCCTCGGCGCGGCGCAGCACCGCCGCCACGCCGCACTCGATGACGCGTTGCAGCCCGCCGGCCGCGAGGGTGCCGACCACGAGGCCCGTGTGCGTGGCGTTGTTGTGCCGCAGCCGGTTGAGCAGGGCGGCGACGTCGTCGTCGACGCTGTCCACGACCACCAGTGACACCTGGGCCCGGTCCGCGTCGGCCTCGTCCACCAGGTCGACCTCGGGGCGCTGGCGCAGCTGCTGGACGACGCCTATGCGCAGGACGGGATCGGCGGCGTAGAGGGCCACGGTCACCCGGTTCGGGAGGGCTGGGCGGGAGGTCGGGTGGGTCGAGTCGATCTGAGCGGCGGCATGTGACGTGGCGTCGAACATAACAGGGCCGTTCTCCTCAAAAGGGGACATGGTGTACCTGTTTCATGAGTTTCGTGGGGGTAGAAGTGCAGCTCGAGGCGACCACGGAAGGGCGGTGCGCGGGAGGCGGCGCGCCACATCAACGACCCGCTGCCACAAAGACGTTCGATTTGACTTCACGGGCACCGTGACTGCCCGGGTGTTGCCCTCGCGCTCCTCGCCGCGCTCCGGAGCGCTCTCCTACCGTGCTGGCGTGACGCCTTCCGCAGCCTCTTCCGGACCCGGTGCGCCCGGCCTCGACATCCCGGCCGCGACGGTGACGCCCGGTGACATCGCCACCACCACCCTGACCGTGCGCAACGACAGCGACATCGTCGAGGCGTACAGCCTGGAGGCCGTCGGGGACTGCGCGCCCTGGACCACGGTGGAACCCGCGCGTGTCTCGCTGTACCCCGGCACCTCCGAGACGGTGACGCTCCGTCTGGCGCCGCCGCGCTCCCCGGAGATCCGGGCCGGCGACAAGCCACTCGGCGTGCGGGTGCTGCCGACCGAGCACCCCGAGTCGGTGCGGGTCCTCGAAACCACCGTGCATGTCGAGGAGTTCCACGAGCTGCAGACCGAGCTGGCCCCGCGCCGCCGGCGCGGCTGGCTGCGCGGCCGCTACCGGCTGGCCGTGCGCAACCAGGGCAACACCCCGGTGCAGGTGGGTTTCACTCCCGGCCAGGCCGGCGAGGAGCTGGGGTTCGCCTTCACCCCGGCGGAGCCGAAGCTGGAGCCCGGTGAGTCGACGGAGGTCGTGCTGCGGGTCCGCACCGCCAAGCCGGTGTGGTTCGGCAAACCCGTGGTGTGGCCGTTCACCGTGGACACCACCGAGACCGGGGACCTGGAGGAGGCGGCGGAGACCAGGCGGGACGATCCCGCCGTACGGGCGCCGCTGGACGCGGAGTTCGTCCAGATCCCCATCTTCCCGAAGTGGCTGCTCGCGCTGCTCGCCGCGCTGATCGCGCTGTTGCTCGCCTGGTTCGCCCTGGTCCGTCCGGCGGTGCGCAGCGCCGCCAAGGAAGCGGCCCACGAGGCGGTCCAGCCCCGTCCCACGCCCGGCGGGGACCAGGGTTCCGGGGACTCTCCGGGCACCGGCGGGAACAACAAGCCCGGCGGCAAGGCGTCGGGGGCACCGTCCGGAACCGGCGGTGACGGCGGCTCGGGTGCCGGCGGTTCGGGCGGCGACGGCACCTCCGGCGGCGACGGCCGGCAGAGTTCGGCGACCATCGATCTGAAGACGTCCGGCGGGCAGACCAAGACCGGTACCTACAAGGTGCCCGAGGACAGTGTCTTCGGGGTCACGGACATCGTCGTCGCCAACTTCCAGGGCGACGAAGGGGTGCTGACGATCACGTTCGGCGAGCGCAAGATCACCACGATCGCGCTGGAGACCTTCCGGAACCAGGACTACCACTGGGTGACCCCCATCAAGATCCCCGCGAACGACACCGTGACCATCAACGTGACGTGCGCGAAGCCCGGCACACCGGCCACCGGACGTCAGGCACAGGGGTGCCACGAGGTCCTGAACGTCAGCGGAGTGCTCAGCCGCACCAGGGAATGAACCGGTCCTTCCGGTTCCGGGCCATTGTCGATCGTTACCGACGGCTTATGTAAAGGGTTGACTTTTGTTCCGGCTGGAAATCG
This sequence comes from Streptomyces sp. NPDC001450, assembly GCF_053597295.1. NCBI lineage: Bacteria > Bacillati > Actinomycetota > Actinomycetes > Kitasatosporales > Streptomycetaceae > Streptomyces > Streptomyces sp. NPDC001450. The sequence continues at coordinate 1,561 of NZ_JBSFHY010000029.1, read as the reverse complement.
GCAACCCAGGACCAAAAACCACACCATTACCGACAGAAACAGGTCACTGCCGTGTGCCGGGGCGCCCGCTACCCCGCGTGCAGCATCAGCCCGATCCCCACGACCAGCAGACCCGCCGCCGCGATCCGCGGCACACCGAAGCGCTCCTTGAAGAACAACGCCCCGATGGCCGCGCCCACGATGATCGAGGACTCGCGCAGGGCGGCGATGGGGGCGAGGGCGGCACGGGTCTGGGCCCACAGGACGAGGGCGTACGCGGCGACGGACAAGGCGGCACCGAGCAGGCCGAGCGAGGCGTACGGCCGTAGCTGCCGGACCGTGTCACCGCGCACGCGCGCGTACATGTACGCGGGGACGAAGACACCCTGAACGGCCATCAGCCAGGCGATGTAGCCGAGCGGGGCGTGCGAGGCGCGTACACCCAGGCCGTCGATCACCGTGTACGCGGCGATGGTCAGACCCGTCGCCAGAGCGGCACCGATCGCGGCCCAGTCGGGCCGACTGCCGCGCAGCCCCCACAGGCTGACACCGGTGAGCCCGACGCACGACACGGCGATCCCGGCCGCCGCCCACGCGCCGGGCACCTCGTGCGCGAACACCGCCGCCAGCACGGTCACCACCAGCGGTGCGCTGCCGCGCGCGATCGGGTACGTCTGCCCGAAGGCGCCCAGCCGGAACGAGGTCATCAGCAGCGCGTAGTAGGCGATGTGCACGCCCGCGGAGGCGAACAGGTACGGCCAGGCCGGTCCCGCCGGAAACGCCACGAACGGCGTCGCCGCGAGCCCGATGAGCATGCCGCCACCGGAGATCAGCGTGAACCCGACCAGTTTGTCGGTGATGCGGTGCGCAATGGCGTTCCAGCTGGCGTGGGTGACCGCAGCGAGCAGCACCGCCACGGTGACCAGCGGCGTCACGCGTTCTGCTCGCGAACGTCCACCAGGTCGGCACCGGCGTGGGCGACGAGCGCCTTCGGCTCGACAGGAAAAACCGTGTGCGGCGTCCCGGCCGCCGCCCACACCACGTCGTGCGCGAGCAGCGAGCGGTCGGCGAGGACCCGGGTACGGGTGCGGTGCCCGAAGGGCGGTACGCCGCCGATGGCGTACCCCGTGGTCTCGCGTACGACGCCGGCGTCGGCCCGGGTGACCTTCCCGGCCCCCAGCACCTCCCGCACCCGCTCCACGTCCACCCGCGAGGCCCCGTCCATCAGCACCAGCACCGGCACCCCGTCGGCGGCGAAGATCAGCGACTTGCAGATCTGGCTCAGCTCACACCCGATCGCGGCAGCGGCCTCGGCGGCGGTACGGGTGGCCTCCGGAAACCGGCGGGTCCGGGCGAGGAGATCCTCCAGCCCGAGCGCGCGGAGGGCTTCGGCGAACCGGGGATGGGCTCCGGACTCTTCGGCGTCAGTGGCGGCTGTCGTCGTCATGCCGGGCACGCTAGCGGTCGCTGTGCAGCACACGCGACTGAGACCGTGTCCTACGTGGTGAGGCGGATGTATCGCTTGTAGCAGCAGAGTGCGGCTGCGAGCCCCAGAAGGCCCAGGTAGTTGCGAGGGTTTCGT
>NZ_JBSFHY010000028.1:0-132954 GCF_053597295.1 Streptomyces sp. NPDC001450 | reverse complement strand
ACCTGCGGGGCCCCTGAGGCTTCCGCTCATCCCGAATCTCGAAGTCCATCGCATCCCCTGAGCTGGGGTGTTGCGACGACCACTAGAACGGAAGTCATGGTTGGGGGCCTTTGGCATCAACGGCTGACATCAACCGATGAGCGGATCTTCCAGCGGGTGGACCCCTGACCAGGCAAGCGGTCAGGGGCCGTTGTCTTGTTCACACGGAACCCGCGGTCAGCTCGGCAGTCCGGTTGGGGTCCGCCTGACGTCTGGTCACGGAGGCGTGGGCATCTGCGTGAAGGTGCACGGCACCGTGAGCGGCTCTGTTGCGGTGCACACGCCCTGGAATACCTCGCCGTCCGCGGTCAGCACGCTGACGTAGACCTCGTTGTCGCGCGTCGCCAGCGTGGCGTCGATGACGTTGGTGGGACCGCCCACGAACTGCCAGTCGCCCACAGGCTGAGGAGCCGAGGGTGGCGCCTCTCTGACCGTCAGGACGTACACCCGCCCGTCGCACACCACCGAGAGGTACTTGTCCGGATCCTGAACTGCCGAGTCGATGTCGAAGCATCCCGTCGGCACCGGCTTGGGCTTGGGCTTCGGACAGTTGTGGTCGTGGTCGTGGTCGCACCCGCCAGTGGATGCGATGCCCGCGCGGGGGGTCGTGCCGTTTGCTGCCCCGGGCTGGCTCGCAGCTTGTGCTGTTCCGACTCCGACGAACGTCATGGCGACCGCGGCGGCCAGCGAGGTGGCAACCCTGCGCTTCTGTTTCACCCGGTATGCTCCCTTCTCCAGCGAAAACGGGCTCTAGGCCTGTTTGTAGGGAAAACATACGAATGTATGCCCAGGTGGCATCATCCATGCCGCAGTGCGCATTGTTTTCACCCGCATGCCGCGAAGCGGGAACGAACGCGGGAAGGAGCGGCCGGCCCGCTGACATCAACACCTGACACCCGCAGGCGCGGACACATGTACGGCGGGCAGAAAAAGGCCCGACCGCTGGCGACGGGGGATGCACCAGCGATCGGGCTATGGCCAAGGGTAACAAGGTTGGGCCGCTTGCGGGAGATAACGGGCCTGTTGGTTGGGGTAGTTGGCTGATCTTGATCGGTCAGTCGGCGCACGGGGGGTCGTACGACAGGCGCGGGAGGTACTCGTGCCACCTCTGCGGGGTCAGAACGTCCCTGGTCACCGAGCAGATGTGCCGGATGGCCCCGTCGGCGTCCAGGCGCCACAGGCGGATCGTGTCGGCGCCGCTGGACACCCCGAGGACGTGGCTGTCGGGGCTGAAGGACAGCCAGTTGCCCGTCTTGGCGTAGGGGCTCATCGACTGGCCGATGGGTGTGGCCGACGAAGGGCGGGCGACGTTCCAGAGCCGGACCGTGTTGTCGTCGCCGCCGCTCGCCAGGGTCTGGCCGTCCGCGCTGAACGTCAGCGAGGTGACCGCCTCGGTGTGGCCGGTGAGGGGGGAGCCGAGCGCGGTCGCCGCCCGGGGGTCGGTGACGTTCCAGAGCCGCACGGTGTCGTCGTCGCTGCCGCTGACCAGGGTGCGGCCGTCGGGGCTGTAGGCGAGAGCGTTGACGGGGCCGGAGTGCCCGGTGAGCGGATGCCCGATCCGGGTGACATGGCCGGAGTCGGTCACGTGCCACAGCCGGATGGTGAGGTCCGCGCTGCCGCTGGCGAGGGTGTGGCCGTCCCGGCTGAAGACGAGGGCGTTGACGTAGCCCCGGTGGCCGGTGAGCGGCTTGCCGAGCGGGACGGTACGGGAGGGGTCGGTGACGTTCCACAGCTGGATGGTGCGGTCCTCGTAGGCGGTGGCCAGGATGTGGCCGTCCGGGCTGTACGCCACCGTGTGGAAGCCCGCGAAGCGGGTGCGCAGGGCGATGGGCGGCCCGGCGGGGACCGGACGGGCCGGGTCGGTGACGTTCCACAGGTACAGCGTCCCCATCCCGTTCAGTACGGCGAGGGTGTGGCCGTCGGGGGAGAACATCATCGAACGGTGGCCGCCGTCCGCGCGCATGAACGGCTTGCCCAGCGCCACGGGCCGGTCGGGCGCCGCCACGTTCCACAGCCGGACCCTGCCGTCACGCGCGGCCGTGGCGAGCACCTTTGCGTCCGGCCGGAACGCCGCGCTGCGGCCGATCATGTCCGACGTCGGGATCGACCACAGGCGGACCTTGCCGTCACCGCTGCCGGTGGCCAGGGTGCGCCCGTCGGGGCTGAACCCCAGGGCGAACATCTCGCCGCTGCTGCCCGCGAGCGGCTCGCCGACCTGCGAGGGGGATGCCGGATCGCTGACGTTCCACAGGCTCGCCGTGCTGTCCGCGCTGGCCGCGGCGAGCCGACCGCCGTCGGGGCTGAAGGCCACCGACCAGATGGGGCCGGTGTGCCCGGTGAGCGGTGAGCCGATCGGTGCCGCGTGCGCGGGGTCGGACACGTTCCACAGCCGGATGGTGTCGTCCGCGCTGCCGCTGGCGAGCGTGCGCCCGTCGGGGCTGAAGGCGACCGAGTGCACGATGTCCGTGTGGCCGGCCAGCACTGTGGGCAGGGTTTTGGGGTGCCTCGGATCGGCGGTGTTCCACAGCCGTATCGTGTCGTCGTCGCCGCCCGCCGCGAGGGTGCGCCCGTCGGGGCTGAACGCCACGCAGCGCACCGCCGCCGTGTGGCCGCCCAGCGTGCGCAGCGGCTTGGGACGGCCCGGGTCGGCCACGTCCCACAGGCGGACGGTGCGGTCCTCGCTCGCTGAGGCCAGCGTGTGTCCGTCGGGGCTGAAGGCGACCAGGTAGATCGTGCCCGTGTGACCGGTCAGCGGCCGGCCCAGCGGTGTCGGGTGGGCGGGGTCGCGCACGTCCCACAGCCGGATGGTGCCGTCGTCGCCGGCGCTGGCCAGGGTGTGTCCGTCCGGGCTGAAGACCGCGCTGCTCACCCAGCTGGTGTGTCCGGTGAGGGGCTTGCCGAGGGGCTTGGGGCGGCCGCGGTCGGCCACGTTCCACAGCCGGACGGTCCGGTCGTAGCTGGCCGTGGCCAGGGTCTTGCCGTCGGGGCTGAAGGAGGTGAGGTAGACGGCGCCGGTGTGGCCGAGCAGGGGGGTGGCCAGGGGCGCGTTGACGATCGAGATCAGGCGGCTGTACGTCCCTTCGTCGCCGGGCCGCAGGCGGTGGGCCACCAGGTCGAGCTGGGCGGCCAGCGAGGGGTCGGTGTGCTGGACCCGGTCCGCCTCGGCGAGCACCTGTTCGAACACGGCGTCGTCCCGCTGCTGCCACGCCACCACCGCCGAACCGGCGGCGAGCACGGCGAGGACGACCAGCGCCGCCACGGCCCCGCGGCTGATGAGAACCGTGCGCTTGCGCAGCCGGACCGAGGCGGCCAGGAACTGCACCGCGCTGCGGGTCAGATAGGTGTCCCCGGCGGACTTCGCCCAGCCACGGGCCTGCTCCAGGCGGGAGCCGCGGTAGAGCAGCGAGCTGTCCCGGTCCGAGGCCTCCCAGGCGCGGCCGTCCTCCTCCAGCTGCTGGCGCACCAGATGGTCGCTGCGGTCCTCGTCGATCCAGTGGCGCAGCCGCGGCCAGGCGTGCAGCAGTGCCTCATGGGTGATCTCCACGGTCTCCGCGTCGAGCGTCACCAGCCGGGCGCGCACCAGCGCCTCGAGCGACTCCTCCGTCTTGCCCGGGTCCGCCGCCTCCTGCGCCAGCTGGCGCCGGGTGCCGCGCCTGCGCGTGGCCTGGGTGTCCTCGCCCAGCCGGACGAGCCGCAGCAGGAGCAGCCGGGCGGCCGTGCGGGCGGCGGGGTCGAGGCTGGACCAGGCGCGCTCGGCGGTCGCCGCGACCGCGCCCTGGATGCCGCCGGCCGCGCGGTAGCCGGCCAGGGTCAGCCGTCCCGACTTGCGGCGCTGCCAGGTGGCGAGCAGGGCGTGGGAGAGGAGCGGGAGCACTCCGGCGTCGTGCGCCCCGCGCGGGCCGTCGGCGCTCACCTCCCGCACGATCAGCTCGGCCAGCCCCGGTTCCAGCTCCAGTCCCACGGCCTTGGCGGGCCCGGTCACCGCCTCGCGCAGCTCGGCCGTGGTCAGCGGCCCGAGCACCATGTGCCGGTGCTGCAGCGCGTCGGCCAGCTCCGGATAGACCAGACACTGCTCGTAGAAGTCGGCGCGGATGCCGAGGACCACGACGGCGGGGGCGGGTCCGGGGGAGTCCGCGGGCGGGGTGCAGGCCGCGTGCAGGAACTGGAGGAAGGTGCGGCGATCGGTCTCGTCGGGGCAGAGGGTGAAGGTCTCTTCGAACTGGTCGACGATGATCACCGGGCGGGTGGCCGGGGACGCGTCCGCAGGGGGCGCGGGGGACGTGTCCGCATGGGGCGCGGGGGACGTGTCCGCAGGGGTGGCCGTGGAGGCGTCGCCGGACGTGCCCTTGTCCTCGGCGTCCGAGGGTGCCTCCCGGTGCGCCCACGCCGTGACCGCCTCGCGTACCGCCTCGGCGAAGTGCGGGGCGTCGGATCCCGGCGCCGCCGGGTTCTCCGCGGCCTCCTCCTCGGCCTGGCGCGCCTTCGCGGCGAGGGAGGCGAGTTCCGGGATGCGGCCGGTCAGCTCGCCGAGCGGATCGGCACCCGGCACGAGCTGGAGCACGGCGTTCGGCCGGCCGCTGCCGTCCCCGAGGGCGCCGCTCTCCACCGCGGGCACCAGGCCGGCGTTCAGCAGCGACGACTTCCCGGCCCCCGAGGCGCCGACGAGCATGATCAGGCCGCCCGACCGCTCCGCGGCGCGCAGCTGGGCCACGAGGGCCTCCGTGCTCCGCTCCCGCCCGAAGAACCAGCGGGCGTCCTCCTGGCGGTAGGGGGCCAGTCCCCGGTAGGGGCAGACACCGCCGGCGACGGGCGGGGCCTCGGCCGGCGGCCGCCGGTTCTCCTCCGGGGGCATCGCGGGGCGCTCACCGGCCGGGTCGGCCAGCGCGCGCTCCCACAGGCGCTGCCACTGCGCGAGGTCGTACAGGCCGCTGGAGACGGGAACGGGCCGGGCGCGCCGGGCCTCCGGGATCAGGATCTGCAGGACGGCCGCGAGGGCGGCGAACTGGGCCGGTACGTTCTTGGCCCGCCGCCAGTCGCTGATGCGCTGGGCGGACACCCGAACGGGGCGCCCGCGCTCGTCCACGCGCTGCAGCCGTACGACCGCCTCGGACACGCTCTTGAGGGGAGGGTTGCCCGCCTCCTTGTAGAGCAGCGCGAGACGCTCGGCGAAGGCCACGCGTGCCCCTGAGTCGGAACCCAAGGTCCCACCCCTTACTCCCCCCGTGTCTGGACGTCCGGACCGGAAAACTCACCCTATACGGCTGACCTGCGGTTACATCGCGGTCCGGAGACTGGAACCTCCTCGTCGTGGACGACAAATGGCAGGATCACGACGCGGTATCCGCCTCATCACACACGTCCGGACAGGCCACCGGCTCAGCGCTCCCGGAGACGGCCGGGGCGCCGAACGTTCTCGGTCAACTTCGCCGAGGGCGCCGGTGACATCGACGACATCCAGCGACATCACGGACACGCACTTCGGTCCGTGCCGACACGCCGACGCGGCACGGGTCTACGACACCCGCTCCGTTCGGCACCGGCCCCCACGTGGGGAGGGGCCGGTGCCGGACGGGCCGGGTACCGGTACCTCCCGCACGAGCTACCCGATCCACCCCGCCGCGCGGGCGGCGGTGACGGCGTGGTGTTCGGCCTCGTCGGCCGTGGCGTTCAGTGCCGCGTTCCGGCCGGGTGCCGTGCCGCCCGCGGCGGCAGCCGCCGCCTGGGAGGCGGTCAGGGCGGCGCGCAGGGCCGAGGCGGCACCGGTGGTGTTGTGCGACGCGGCCACCTGGGCCGCCAGAGCGGCCGCCGCCGCGGCGTTCCGGGCGCAGCGGGCGTCCGCCGCGGGATCGGGCGCGCTCGCCGCCAGCGCGTCGAGCGATCCGGCCGACAGCCGCAGCGCGGCCGCGGCCCTGCCGACGGGGCTCGTCGGCACGAGCTGGGCGGCCTCCTGGGTGACACCGGCGTGGCGGCAGGTGGCGACGGCACGGTCGTACGCACTGCGGGCGCGGTCGGCGTGGATCTTTCTCAGCGCCGCCGACGCCGCGGTTTTGGTCACTGCCTCTTCGAGTCCGCTCATCTTCGGTCTCCCTCTGCCGAGACGGCTCCGTGTGCTGTCGGGGACGGGGCGCGGGCAGGGTGCCATGCCGGCCGTGAAGAGGCCAGAAGCGCGCCGCGGATCGCCCTGGAAACCTGACGGTTCGTCAGCTAAGGTCGGCCCGCCTGTCGTTCCCGAAGGGGTGAGTGCCATGGTGAATCGTCCTGATTGCCCGCAACCTCCTGGTGTCCCGCGCTGGGTCGCGATGTTCTACCAGCCCTCCCAGGACGCCTGGCGGCTGGGCGCGGAGTCCCCCGACCGAACCCCCGTGCTGTACGCCGTGGGAGACATGGCCCAGACCGTACGCGCGCGCGGAGACGACATGACGGTCGCGGTGTGGGGCCCGCAGGACGGCGCCTGGCACCGCTTCGACACCCCGGCCGCCAGGCCGTCCGCGCCCGAGCCGTCCCCCGAACGCCCCCGGGAGCCGGTCAAGCTCGCCGAGCGCATGTCGGACCGCCGCCACCAGGTGCTCATGGCGGGCCTGAGCAAGGCGGGTCTGTACGACCTCTCCCCCGAGGACGCCGAGGCGGTGCGGGCGCTGGTCGACCGGCTCGACGAACCGACGGTCCGCCGGGTCGCCCACTGGCTCGCCGCCGCGGGCGCGCCGCAGCGCGGCTAGGAAGCACCGGTTCACCGGGCGGCCCACAGGGCAGTGACGTCCTGAAAGTCACTCGAGGCTGGAGGACGTATGAAGGTCTCCGTCGACCGCACCGTGTGCTACGGCTCCGCCGAGTGCGCGCACCGGGCCCCGAACGTTTTCGCGTTCGAGGACGAGTACGGCGTCGTCCGGCCCGGCCGGGAAGGGGCCGGGGATGATCCACAGGTGCGCGAGGCGGCCGAGAAGTGCCCCTCGCAGGCCATCGTGCTCACCGAATGAGACAGAGCAGGCCGCGCCGCCCCGGTCAGCCGCCGGCGGGATAGGTCCACCCGAAGTCCGCCAGCGCCCGCGCCCTGGCCTCCGCCACGGCCATGCGCGCCTCCCGCTCGGCCGGGTCGACGTGCGAGGCCTGCCCGGTCGCCTGCCCCTCCCACTTCCGGTACAGCAGTCCCACCTCGGCGGAGAACCAGCCGCGGCTGACCGCGTTCAGCGCCAGCAGCAGGCCCGTGTCCTCGGAGGCGGGCAGGGCCATCCAGCCGCCCAGGGCCGTCAGCAGGTCCCGGCGGACGAAGAGCGTCGCCGGATGGACCGGGGCCCGGAACCCGTTCTCCTTCCAGAAACGGAGGACGGCGCCGCGCTCGACCGGGCCGTCGTCCGGGTCGCCGGGGAAGCCGGCCGTGGAGCCGTCGGGCAGCAGGTCCAGAACCCGGGAGGTCGTCCAGCCGATCGTGCGGTCGGCCTCCAGCACGGCCAGGTCGCGGGCGAGGGTGCCGGGCGGGAGCTGGTCGTCGGCGTCCAGGACCTTCACGTACTCCCCGTCGGCGTGCGCCAGCGCGATCGTGCGGGCGATGCCCGGCCCGCCCGGCCGGCCCTGACGGAAGCCCACCCGCTCGTCGTCCGGGACGTACGGGCGGACCGCGTCCGTCGCGCCGTCCTCCTGGATCACCCAGTCCCACTCCCAGCCGTCCGGAAGCGCCTGCTCGCACAGGGACTTGTAGGCCTCCGGCAGGAAGCGGGCGGACGGGGCGTGGACAGCGGTGACTACGGTGATGCGCCGGGGCACGGCGGCATTCACCACCTTTCCAGACGAGTGGTGAAGAGCAGTTCCGTACGGTCGCCGGGGAGCACGACGTCGGAGACGTCCACGACCCGGCCGCGGGTGTCGTACGAGGTCTTCCGGATCAGGATCACCGCCGTTCCGGCCGGCAGCTCGAGCTCCCGGGTCTCCTCCGGGGTCGGCGGGCGCGCGGTGAAACGTTCCTCGATGCGGTCGATCTCCACGCCCACGGTGGCGAGCTGGTGGTGGGTGCCGCCGGGCCAGGGCTCCTTGGACACGTCCAGGAGGTCGGGGTTGGCCGCCGCCACGGCGTGCAGGAGATAGGAGGTGACGAGGCTGAAGGGGGCCGACTCCGCCGCGCACCGCGTGCGGTAGCTGCGTTCGAGGAGCGCCGTCCCCTCGGCCACGCCGAATACCCCGGCCAGCGGTCCGGGTGCCTCGATCGTGCGGTACCGCGCGAGGAAGACGAGGTCGGCCGGCACCAGACCGGTGTCGTGCTCCGTGACGCCGGTCGCGGCCCGGGTGGTCCGGGGCTGCCGGGCCCGGTCCTTCTCCCACTGGTGACGGCTGCTGTCGCGCACCACCCGGGTGCGAGGACGCCGTACGAACGTGTCGCGCCTGTGCGGCCTGTCGTCCGCGATCTCCTCGTGGGCCCTGGACACGGGTCCAGGCTACGACTCCTGAAGAGGACCTGACGACTCGGCGGTCGTGGTCCCGGGAACAGCGCAAGACCCCCGGCCGGGCCCGGCCGGGGGTCTGTCCGTGTCGACTGGTGCGTACGCAAGTCGCCGTGAAGTCGAAACGTCTGCGGTCCTGCGTGCTGCCGTGCGGCTCAGCAGTCGAGGGGTTCCGTGGACTGGTTCGCCGGGTCCGTCTGCGCTTCCGTCTCGTCGAGGGGGCGGTGCCGGCAGCTGGGGGACTTTCCGTGGGCCTCGGCCCGGATCCGCTGCTTCATCGTGGGGGGCAGGGACTTGCCATGGGACCAGGCCCAGTGGTGCATCGCCGGGATCGTCGGGATCGTCCGCTGCGCGGTGGTGCTCCGCGGGCTCTCGGTCCGGGGCGCGGCCGTCGCGGTGGTGGCGGTGACGAGTCCGAGCGCCGTGCACAGCGCGAGGAAGGCGGTGACGATGGCGGTCCACAGCTTCATGACCTTGTTCTGGGTCATGTCCCCTCACTTTCGGGTTGGGCGATTTGCGTACTTTCCTCATGATGTGTATGAGGTTCGCGAAGTGGTGGACCTCCGCCCGTGGCGCGTTGATGTTCTGATGAACACCACTCGGATGGACGCAAGAGGGTCGGAAAAGCACCAAAATCAGGTGAGGGAGTGCGAAGAGGGAGCAAAGTCACGGTCCGTGGGGGTGTGATCACCCTCCGATCGGAGCGGTGTCGACCTGGCCTATTGCGCTGCCGGAGGCGGGAGTTGGGGCTCGACGCAGGTCACCGATCGATATCGGTCGGTGTGTATAGTCGGGCGCCAGAGGTCCCCTACGTCAAGGAAAGACGAGGTCGCGCGGTGAAGAAGCTGCTCCTGGTCGCACTGGCCGCCATCGGCGGGCTCCTCGTGTACCGCCAGATCCAGGCGGATCGCGCCGAGCAGGATCTGTGGACGGAGGCGACTGACTCCGTGCCCACGGGTTCGTGAGTACCGATCCAGAATCTGATCAGACCCCGGCCGCCTGCGCGGTCGGGGTTTTGTGTTGTCCGGGCGGGTCCCCCACGACTCGTGTTGCGGGTCCTCGACGGGTGGTGTAGGCGTTCCGGCAGGGCGCGGAGACACGGGGACGGGCGGGACGGGTGTTTCGGACGGCCGTACGGATTCCACGGATGGCGCAGGGGTGCTCGGGGCAGGATGGGCCACGGTCGGGTACGCGGCGGCAGAGGGGTGGCACGTGCGGGGGCGTGGGCGTAGGGCGTGGTGGTGGCGGGGCGGCCGGGCAGCTGTCGTGACCGCCGTCGTGTGCGCCGTGGCCGCGCTGCCGGGCGGGATCGCGGCAGCCGGTGAGCCGGGGGCGTACGCCTTCGCTCCGGATGCCCTGCGGGTCAACGGCACGACGAGCCCCGCTGGTGCCCCGCGGCTGGAGCCCGGCCGGACCTACCGCAGCTCCCTCCCCAGGAACGGCAGGCGCTTCTACCGCCTCGACCTCGCCACCGCGACGACCACGGCGTACGTCCCGGTCACCGCCGTACCCCCCGCCCACGCCACGGTCACGGCCACCGACGGCATCCGGGTCTCGGTCCAGGACGCCTCAGGCGGCTCGTGCTCCAACGCCTCCGCACGCTTCGGCGCCGCGCTGAGCCCCCGGCCGGTCACGGCCCTGGCCGAGCGCGAGCCCGGCCGGACGCTGTGCCCCGGGGCGGGGACGTACTACGTGCTCGTGGAACGCGTCGACTCCGGCACGGCTGACCCGGCGCAGCCATGGGACCTGGAGATCAAGCCGGTCACGGAACCCCGCCTGGCGAAGGCCGGGCCCACCACCGCGCCCCAGGCCTGGGACTCCGCCTCCCCCGAGCCCCTCGTCGGCGACCCCCGCGACCTGACCGGCGGCAGCGGCTTCGCCACCGCCCGCCCACTGGGCGAAGGGGTCTGGCGGACCCGCATCACCCCGGGGCGGACCCTCTTCTACAAGGTGCCGGTCGACTGGGGCCGCCGGGTGCACGCCGTCGCCGAACTGGACGGCTCCCCGAGCGGCCACGGCTATGTCGGCGGCGCCCTGAACCTGTCGCTCTACAACCCCGTCCGCGGATTCGTCGACGACGCCTCCCTCGGATACACCGGCACCCGGAAGACCGTCGCCCTCGCACCGCTGCCGCCGGTCGAGTACACCAACCGGTACGCCGTGCTCACCGGGGAGAACGCGATGCGCTTCGCCGGCGACCACTACCTGGTCGTGCACCTCAGCGAGCAGATGGAGGGCACGTTCGGGCAGGGGCCGTTCGACGTGACGCTGAGGGTACGGCTCGACGGGCAGGCGCAGGACGGGCCTCGGTACGCCGGGCGACCCGTACCGGACGACGTCTTCACGGTCACGGAGCAGGACCGGGAGGCGGCGGCGACCGGGAGCACCGGGGGCGGTGACACCGCGATGCGGGCGCTCGCCGTCGGGGGGATCGGCGCCGGGACCGTGCTGCTGCTGGTGCTGGGGGTGTGGACCGTGGGGGCCCGGCGGGCTCAGACGCGGGTCAGCGCCCAGAAGCCCACGGCGTAGCAGGCCAGCGCCAGGAGCAGGATCGGGATCGCCGCCTTGGCCGGTGGACCGGGGCGACGCGCCGCGCGGCGGGCCCGGCGGCCGTGTGCACGGGTCGGTCCGGTCGGCCGCGAGGGAGGCGGAATCCGCGGGTCCTGAGCGGTGTACGAAGCGGTGGAGGTGTCGATGCGCGGCTGCGCCTGCGGCACCGGGGGCGGAGGGGCTGCCGGGGCGGGGGGCACGCCGTGCCGGGTGCCGAGGTGTGCCTGTCGGGCGTACGGCTGGGGGCTCGGGGTCGGCTGTGGGGGCGGGAGGTGGAAGCTTCCGGTGTCCGACATCGAGGGAAGCGCGGCGTCCGACATCGAGGGAAGCGCGGAGTGCTGCGAGTCGTTGTCGCTCCGGCGGGGGTCGAGTGCCGGTCTCTCGGTGCTGCCGGTGTCCGTGGCCGACGGTGCTTCCCGTACCCGGACTCCGGACGCGCGTTTGAGCGGGCCGTCGGGGCCGAACCCGGGTGGCAGCGCCCCGAGTTGGTCGAAGATCTCGATCAGCTCGTCGTCGGGGCCGGGCTCCGGCAGGAGTTCCGCGGCGGAGGCGAGGGCCTTGCGCGCTCCCGTGGCGCTGCGGAAACGGGCCGTCGGGTCGGGCTGGAGCAGGGTGGCGACGACCTGCCAGAGCGGCTCGGGAACTCCCTTGGGCGGGCCGGGAGTTCCGTGCTCCATGAAGTACTGCACGAGTGCCTTGGTGTCGGGCTTGGCGCCCTCGAGCAGATACAGGGCGACCAGGCCCACGGCGAACAGGTCGGCGGGGAAGTCCGGTTCGGCACCCAGCATCTGCTCGGGCGCGAGGTAACCGGGCGTGCCCACCACGAGGTTGGTCTCCGTCAGCCGTGGCTCGCCGAACCGCATGGCGATGCCGAAGTCGGACAGCCTGAGCCGTGGCCGGCTGGTGCCGGTGGCTTCGAGCAGCAGGTTGGCCGGTTTGATGTCCCGGTGGACGACGCCTTCCGCGTGCACCGCGGCGAGCCCCGACAGGAGCTGGTCGAGCAGGACGCACACGTACGCCGGCGGCAGTGGTCCGTAGTCGCCGACGAGGTGGACCAGTGAGCCGCCCCCGACCAGGTCCATGGTGAACAGGACCTTGTCGTCGTCGGCGGCCCAGCTGGCCGGGGCGAGGACATGGGGGTGGTCGATGCGCAGCGCCTGTTCCCGTACGAAGCGCAGCAGCGAGTGGGCGTCGCGCTGCTGGAGCACCTTGGCGGCCACATAACGCCGGCGCCGGTGGTCCCAGGCACGCCATACGGCACCCGCGCCGCCACGCCCGATCGGGTCGGCCAGCTCGTACCGGCCGGCGAAGACCTCACCCATGACAGTCCGCCGCTCCTCCCCCTAGCCTCGCGTTCCCCGTGTACCCCCGCTCCCCCCCCGTATCCCCCCTCTTACGCCCCTCGGCCCGGCCCCGGACCCCCTCCGAGGAACCGGGCCCCGGGGTCAGTTCTGGTGGGACTGGTAGTGCGCGACCGCGTCCGAGGTGCGGCCGGCGCCGTAGACCCGGAGGAACTCTGCCAGTTCGGGATGGCTCGGGGCGAGGGTGTCGGCGGCCTCGATGATGTCGCCGGCGGCGGCCACCGAGCGCAGCAGCGACTGGATCTCGCGCACCACGCGCTTGACCGTCGGTGCCCCCGAACCGCTCGTGGTCTGAGTGGTGTTGCTGAGCACGGATCCCCCCTGGGACTTCCTGATCTCGTCCATCCGGTCGGTCGCCTCGGCCGCGCTGACGCTGCCGTCCGCGACCTGTGCCGCCAGCTCCTGCAGCAGCTGCACCCGCTGGACCACCGCGGGATTGCCGATCTTGGCACGCTGGCCGCTCATCAACTGCGACAGCATCGGAGCCGACAGGCCCAGAACCGCCGCGAGACGGGCCTGGTTGAGCCCGAGATCGTCGATGAGCTTACGGAAGAGCGCCCCCAACGGCTCCCCGTACCAGTTCCGCTGCAGCTCCCGCGCTCTCGCGGTCGCTTCCTGCTGTGCGGCGTCCATTGCGTCTCCCCATCGCTTCCCCAAAAACTCCGCGGTTCGCTGTAGCGAACCACGACGAGCATCTTACGGAGAGTGGTCATCCGCGGGGACCCCCAATCTTTTTGCGGGATACGGGGGGTGACCCGGTACTCTGGTCTGCGGCGCCCGCCGGAACGCGAGATCCGGCTGTCGCTTCCCTTTCCGGGGCCTTAGCTCAGTTGGTAGAGCGCCGTCTTTGCATGGCGGATGTCAGGGGTTCGACTCCCCTAGGCTCCACTCTGAATGACCCCTCTGACCTGCGGAAACGCGGTCAGAGGGGTTTTTTGTGCCGGTTTCCCGTGTTGACGTGTACAACATCGGTGAGGGGCCGGCGACGCGGGTCAGCGTCCCCCTTGAGGGCCGTGAGGGGCCGCTCTCCGAGCAGGCGCTCCACGATGACAGGGCCCGGCTGAGCCGGACCAGGGCCGCCAGGAGTCGGTCGGCGGACACCAGCTGGTGCTTGGCGCCGGTGCCCACGGCGCGCTTCCGCGGCCGGGAGGTCAGCCTGGCTCGGGGCGCGCATGCCACAACGGGGCGATGCCGGTGACGAGTTCAGCGATCCCGTCGGCCGTCAGGCCCGTGATCCGCCGGTTGCTGTTGATCACGCAGGTGGGGGAAGCGGTCGAGCAGGGCCCGGTAGGCGGGCATCAGCAGCATCGTGGGCGAGCCGGCGAGTCCGCCCACGAGGGAGGAGACGGCCAGGACGGCCATTGCCACCTTCGCGGTGCCCCGGTGCGTCAGTGCCCGGTGTGGGCCGTGAACGGGCAGGTCCAGCTCTGTTCCGTCATCCGGCCGCTGTAGTGGCGGGCCTCGTCGCGGTACGTCAGCAGGCTGGGGTTGGCCGAGCCGTGCAGGGCGTGGTCGCGCTCCCTGATCTTCTTGCGCATCCTGAAGAAGGTGCGGCCCAGGGCGTTGAACTGCAGATGGGAGTTGAACACCAGGGCGGGCAGGGCGAAGCGGCGGCTGGGGCGGGAGGCGCCGGGGTGCAGGCCCACCACGAAGAAGGGGTGGCCGAAGAGGGAGAGGGCGAAGCGCGGGGAGGCGGGGTCGGAGTCGTAGAGGCCGGTCCAGGGATGGTCGCGGCTGTCCTCGTCGTGCAGGGCCTGGAGGTGGCGCCAGACGGTCTCCTCGAAGGTGCGCTCCGAGGTGTCCGGGAGGCGGTCGAAGGTCACGACGAACGACGAGAAACTCTGCGCGCCGGGTTCGAAGGAGTCCAGGAAGGTGCGCAGGGCGTCCAGGTTCGCGCGGACGGCCTCGGGGGACGCCGGTTCGCCGCAGTGCCGGTGGGTGATCCGGTCCCGGCGCAGCGCGGCCTTGGCGCCCAGGCAGACGAAGTCCTCCCGGCCGATGAGCTCCGCCAGCGCCGCGCGGGCGGCCTCCCCGGCCAACGGCCGGCGGGACAGGATCCGTGCCGTGGACACGGTGACGGGGGAGCCCGTCTGGTCGGTGACGGTGACCTCCACGGTGACCAGGCCGCCGCCGAGGGCCTCGCGGGCCTCGACCAGGCGGCCGCGGGCGGTCAGGACGTCCCCGGCGTGGATCGGGCGGAGGTGGCGGTAGTCCTGGGACAGGTGGGTGGCCGAGGTGTAGTCGTAGCCCAGCGGGTGCCGGTCCAGCACCGGCAACTCGGCCTTGGCGGCCAGCCGCACGGCGAAGGTGGGCGGTGCGATGACGTCCGGGTGGCCCAGCGCGCGGGCCGCGGCCCGGTCACGGTAGACGGGGTTGGGGTCGCCTGTCGCGTCCGCGAACTCGGCGATGCGGTCCGCCGTGACGTCGATGGGCCCGACCGCCGGCGGGAGGCCCGGTCGTGCCGAGGCCAGGGTGTCAGCGGGCACGGAAGCCCCCGTCTCCGACTGCGTGGGCGCCGCCGTCGACGTGCAGGATCTCGCCGGTGGTGGCCGGGAACCAGTCCGAGAGGAGGGCCACGCAGGCCTTGCTCACCGGTTCGAAGTCGGCGGAGCGCCAGCCCAGCGGCGCGCGTTGGTCCCACTCCCGCTCCGCCTGGCCGGGGTCGGTGTCCGCGCCGTAGGTGGCATGGCCGGCCGGGGTGCGCAGCGGGCCGGCGGCGACGAGGTTGACGCGGACGCCGCGGTCGCCGAGGTAGGCCGCGAGGTAGCGGGCGCAGGCCTCCAGCCCCGCCTTGGCGACCCCCATCCAGTCGTAACCCGCCCACACCTGGCGGGCGTCGAAGTCCAGGCCGACCACCGAGGAGCCCTCCCGCAGCAGGGGGAGCAGCGCGGTGGTGAGGGCCTGGAGGGAGACGGTGGAGACCTCGAAGGCGGTCGTGGCCTCCTGCCGTGACGTGATCAGGAAGTTGCCGCCCAGGGCCCCGGGCGGGGCGAAGGCCACCGCGTGCAGCACGCCGTCGAGGCGGTCGGTGTGCTCGCGGACCCGGTCGGCGAGGGTGGCCAGGTGCTCGTCGTCGGTGACGTCCAGCTCGATGACCGGGGCGGGCCGGGGCAGCCGGCGGGCGATCCGCTCGACCAGGGAGAGGCGGCCGTACCCGGTCAGGACGACCTCGGCACCCTGCTCCTGGGCCGCGCGGGCCACGTGGAAGGCGATCGAACGGTCGGTGAGCACCCCGGTGACCAGGACGGTCCTGCCCGCCAGCAGGCCCGTCGGGCCGGCCGTGGGCCCGGTGGCGGGTGCGGCCGGGGGTGTGGTCGAGGGGGTCACCGGGTTCACCTTCGGGTCGTCCTTTCAGGAAGTGAGGGCGCGCACGCGGGTGCGCAGGGCCGCGGTGGTGAGGTCCGGCTCGTGGGCGGTGGCCTCGACCACGGCCGTGACCGTGTCCAGCAGCGGCCGCGGGTCGGGCAGGGCGCGGGTGTCGTGGGCGAGGGTCGCCTCGACGCAGTCCGGCCGGTCCATGTAGTAGTTCAGCCAGATCGCCGCCGTGGCCGGGCCGGCCGGGCGCTCGCCCTGCCACAGCGGGGCGAGGAAGTCGCGGCTCGCGGTCGTCGCCCTGGTGCGCGGGCCGAGGGCCAGGGGGCGGGCCGGCGGCAGGATGTTCACGCCGATGGTGCGCGGGGCCAGCGGGGCCACCTCGCGGATCGAGCGGCCGTAGGTGGGCGGCAGGTCCTCGTTGGCACGGGCGTGCGCGGTGATCCAGTCGCCGACGGCGGCCGGTTCGGGGCTCGGGGGCAGCAGGACGACGGGCTCCACCAGGGGGCCGACGACCAGGACGTCCTCCGGCCGGGTGTGGCCGTGACGCAGGCTGAGCAGGGGCTGGGGACCGTCGGACCACAGGCCGGCCGCCAGGGAGGTGGCGGCGAGCAGGACGGCGGCGCGGCTCAGATCGCTCCGGGCGGCCGCCTCGGTCAGGGCGACGGCCAGCCGTTCGGACAGTGGGCCGTCGAAGTGGCCGTCGTCCTGGAAGGCCGCGGGCGTGGTGCTGCCCGGCAGGGCGAGCGGCGGTCCGGGCAGTGGGTAGGGGGCGAGCAGGTCCTGCCAGCGGGCGAGGCTGCGCGCGCGGACCGACTCCTCGGGCAGGTCCCGCAGGAACGTGGCGAAGTCCCGGCCGCGCGGGGTGTGGTCGCCGCTGCGGTACGAGACCGCCACCGCCCGGGTGATCAGGCCCAGCGCCCAGCCGTCCAGCACGGAGTGGTCGAAGGAGAAGGCCAGCAGCGGCTCCTGCTCCTCCCCCGCCTGTGTCGCGCGCACCAGGACGACCCGGCCGACGGGGTCGTCGCGCAGGTCGGGCTTGTCGAACACCACCGGGGCGACGACGGCGGCGGCCTCCGCGGAGAGCCGGCCGTCCGTCACCGTCACGGGGACGTCGACGGTCTCCAGCTTCAGCGGGACGGGCTCGCGCCGCTCCAGGCGGGGCCCGGCGTCCGTGGCCCGCAGCCGCAGGTGCAGTACGTCGGTGGCGAGGGTGACCCGCTCGACGGCCGCGGCCAGCCGCTCCTCGTCGAGCGGACCGTGGATCCGGAACAGGTTCCACGGCAGCTCGGAGGGGTTGCGGCGCAGGTATCCGTCCGCGTCCACCTCGCCGTTGGCCAGCGCCCGCACCGGCATGCCGTAGGCAGGCAGCGAGGCGCCGCTCGCGTTCACGGGGTCACTGCTCACGGTCCGCCTCCCAGGAACGCAGCACGAGTACGGCGTTGTGGCCGCCGAAGCCGAAGGAGTTGCTCATCGCCACGTCCACCCGGTGTTCCTGTGCCTGGTGCGGGACGAAGTTCAGGGCCTCGTCGATCGGGCGGTGGCAGTTGATCGTCGGCGGCACCACGCAGTCGCGGACGGCCAGGCCGGCGACGATCGCCTCGACGGCGCCGGCGGCGCCGATGAGGTGACCGGTCATGGACTTGGTCGAGCTGATCGGGATGCGTTCGGCGTGGCTGCCGAAGACCGCCCGGATCGCCGCGACCTCCGTGCTGTCGTTGGCCTGGGTCGAGGTGCCGTGGGCGTTGACGTAGTCGACGTCCGCGGGCTCGAGACCGGCGTCGGCGAGGGCGCCCGCCATCGCGGCACGGGCGCCGCGGCCCTCGGGGTGCGGGGCGGTCCAGTGGTGGGCGTCGGAGGTGGACGCGTACCCGGCTACCTCGGCGAGGATGTGCGCGCCGCGGGCGCGGGCGTGCTCCTCGGACTCCAGGACCAGGACGCCGGCGCCCGCGCTCATCACGAAGCCGTCCCGGTCGGTGTCGAACGGGCGGGAGGCCTCGGCCGGTGCGTCGCCGCGGGTGGACAGCGCGCGGGCGTTGCCACTGGAGGCCAGGTCCAGCCGGTTCAGGATGTGTTCGGCGCCGCCCGCGAGGGCGATGTCGACCTTGCCGTGCCGGATCCAGTGCGCGGCCTCGCCGATCGCGTCCGCGCCGGAGGCGCAGGCCGTGCTCAGGGCCCGCGTCGGCCCGGCCGCCCCGAACCGGAAGCTGATCTCGCAGGCCGCGCTGTCGATGGCGCCGGTGATCTGCGCGAACGGGCTGACCTTGCGCGGGCCGTGCTCCTCCAGGGCGGCGAAGTGCCGGCCGTGGGCGGCCATGGCGCCGTAGCCGCTGCCGATGAGGACGCCGGTGCGGGCGCCGCGCTCCTCGTCGAGGACGAGACCGGCGTGCAGCATGGCCTCCTCGGCCGCCGCGTAGGCGTACTGGGCGTAGGTGTCCATGCGCCGGATCTGTGGCGGCTTGAGGTGGTGGGCGGGGTCGAAGCCCTTGACCTCGCCGCCGAAGGTGGTGGTCAGGCCGGTGGTGTCGACACCGGTGAGCGGGGCGATGCCGCTGCGCCCGGCCCGCAGCGCGGTCCAGGTCTCGTCGACGGTGAGGCCGAGCGGGGTGACCGCGCCCCAGCCGGTGACCACCACCCTGCGGCCGGCCGCCGCCGTGCGTGTCGTGGACATGAGTCTCTCCCTCTACTTCTCGCCCGGCTCGCCGAGCACGGGGAAGTCGCCGCCGGCCACGTCGGCGCCGAACATCGCGTCGGTCAGCCGCACCGGCACGTTGAGGACGACGACCTCGCCGGCGGCGGCTTTTTCCCAGGCCAGCGCGACGTCGCCGGGCAGGGAGGCCTTGTCCCGCACGGTCACCTGGTGGAGTCCCGGCAGCTGCGGCGCCTGGGCGCCGACGGCCTCGGGGTCCACGAAGGCGTGGTCGCCGACCGGGTGTTCGCGCTGGTCCAGCTGGACCTGGAGCCAGCCGTAGCCGCCGTTGCGCAGGACGACGTAGAGCAGGCCGTCGCTGTGCGCGACCGCGGTGGGCAGGTCGGCGGCGGCCATCGCGAAGGCGCCGTCGCCGACGAAGGCCACCACCGGCCGCTCGGGCGCGGCGATCTTGACGCCGAGCGCGGCGGCGGCACCGAAGCCGAGGCTGGTCTGCTCGGACGGGACGACGCTTCCGGCGCCCGCGTGGCAGGAGTAGAGCGGGTACTTGTACGACCACATGTCCTGCAGGCCGTTCTCCTGCACCAGGATCCGGTCGGCGGGCAGCGTGGCGTCGAGTGCCCGCAGCACCTCGGCGATGTGCAGGTCCGGCGCCTCGGCCAGCTCGTCGAGCAGCGCACGGCTGTCGGCGTGGATCTCGCCGTGCACGGCGCGTACGGCCGCCGCCCAGCCGCCGTCGGCGGGTTCGGCGGGGAGTGCCGCCAGCCAGGACCGTACGGTCGCCCCGGCGTCGGCCAGTACCTTCGGCCCCTGCAACAGGGTCTGGAAGTCGGCCGCGGCCAGGTTGACCTGGATCACCGGGATCTCGTGGCCGAGCGCGGCCGGCCACTGGAACGTGGCCGTCTCCTCCAGCCTGCTGCCGAGGGCGACGACACAGTCGGCCTCGGCCCACAGCCGTGCCGCCCGCTCGGGGGTGTACAGGCCGGCCAGCCCGCAGAACTGCGGGTGTGCCTCGTCGACCGCGCCCCGGCCGGAGGCCGTGCAGACGATCGCCGCGCCGGTCCGCTCGGCCAGCCGCTCGACCTCGCGGCCCCCGTTCGCGTGCCGCATGCCGCCGCCGACCAGCAGGACCGGCCGGCGGGCCGCGCGCAGCGCGTCGAGCGCGGCGGAACCGGCGGGCAGGGCGACCTCGTACGGCGTCTCCGCCGCCACCGGCGCGGCCGGGGCCCCGGCCGCGGTGGGCGTGACCTCGGCGAGCAGGTGCTCGGGGAGTTCGACGTAGACCGGTCCGCGCTCGTGGCGGGCGATCAGCAGGGCGCGGTGCAGGGTGGGCACCAGTCGGTCGGGGTGGTCGACGCGTGCCGCGTACTTGACCAGGGGGCCCACGACGGCGAGCTGGTCGAGCTCCTGGAAGGCGCCGCTGCCCCGGTGCTGGGCGCCGGTGCCGCCGCTGAGCAGCAGCAGCGGCACGGCGGAGGCGGAGGCCTCCAGCAGGCCGGTGACGGTGTTGGTGACCGCGGGTCCCTTGCCGACGACGGCGACGCCGACCTCGCCGGACTGCAGGGCCCAGCCGGTCGCCATGAACAGGGCGTTGCGCTGGTCGCGGCAGAGGACGAACCGCAGGCCCGCCTCGTGCGCGGCCTCCAGCGCGTACATGTCGTCGCCGGGCAGGCCGAAGACGGTACGCGTCCCGGAGGCGGCCAGCACCGCGGCGGCCGTCGTCCAGGCAGCGGCGGCGGTGGCCCCGGAGGAGGTGTCGGGTGTGTTGCTCATGACCTTCCCGGCAGGTAGTCGGCGACTGCCTTCGACAGCAGCAGCGGCTCGGTGTGCCGCTTGCGGTCGACGGCGATGTAGTTGGCGCGGATGCCCCGGCCACCGAAGGGCTTGTTGCCGTCCTCGATGTCGATGAGGGTCTCGTCGACGCTCACCATGTGGCGCTCGCGCAGGGCCTCCACGGTCTTCGGCAGGGAGCCGAACACGGAGGCGGCCATGGCGCGTTCCGCGTAGTAGGGGTGACGCAGCACCTCGCTCAGCCACTCCTCGGAGGAGAAGGGCACCACGTTGAAGACGGGCGCGAACATCTCCGGGGGCAGGAAGAGGGTGTCCGTCGGGTGGATCAGCACGGTCGGCCGCACATGGCGGTCCACGAAGTCGATCCGGCCGCCGGCGGCCACGAACTCCCGCTTGCCGCGCAGGTAGTCCAGGGTCGTCTCGAACGCCTCGTCGTAGAACATGGCGCTGTAGTCGGCGGCCGCGTCGTACGGGGCGCCCAGCCGCAGGGCCTCGACCCGGCGGGAGAGCAGGTTGCAGAACTGGGCGCTGACGGAGGTGTGCACGAACACCGCGTCCGGGCCGAAGCAGTCCTGCCCGGAGTTGAGCATGCGCACCCGGATCAGGCCGTCGACCGCGCGGTTCAGGTCGGCGTCGGCGCCCACCACGTACGGGTTGATGCCCTGCCCGAAGAAGCAGAACACCGTCGAGCGGGGCAGCTGTTCGCGGATCGTCTCGGCGTTCTCGTACGACCCGGTGAAGACCAGGACGTCGGACTTCTTGCCGACGTTGTCCAGGAACTCGCGCTGACCGCTGTCGTCGAGCACCAGCGGCAGGTCGTGGACGGTGCCGATCAGCTTGTGCAGGGCGCGGGTCTGGGAGTCGATCATCCGTGACGGCCGGAAGACGATCCGCCGGCTGTACAAGCTGGGGATGACGACGTACAGGATGTAGCCGTACAGCGGGATGTTCGACGGCATCAGCACGCCGATCTGGCCCGCGGCCGGCGGCCGGTAGCGGGAGACCTCGGCGACCGCGCCCTCCAGCGCCTCGATGGAGGCGTCGATCTCGTCGGCCGCGGTGCGGTGGTTGGAGACCTCGGTGAGGATGCGCAGCACCTCGGAGCGGCGCTCGGAGAGCAGCCGGGCGACGTCCTGGAGGACGGTGATCCGGTCGGTGAAGGGGATCGCCGGACCGGCGGGCTTCGCGGCCCGCTCGGCCTCCTTGGCCTCTTCCGCGCGGCCGCTGCGCAGCGCCGCCTGCGCCATGTAGCCCAGCGCGGTCAGGTTGGCCTTGCCGTTGGTGTGCTCCGGGAACTCGGACACCACGAGCACCTTGTTGGGCTGCTCGTACTCGGCGACCAGGTCGGCGAAGACGCGTCGCCAGTGGGCGGCCGGGCGCTCTTCGGGGTCGGCGACCACGAAGACCAGGTCGGTGCCGAAGCGGCCGTTCTCCACCGGGACGACCCGCACCGGGCGGCCGCACTCGCTGGCCTTGGCCGTGATGGCGTCGGGGTAGAGGGTGTTGCCGAACCGGTGGACGGCGGCCTTGCGGCCCAGGATCCGCAGGTTGCCGTGCTCGTCGAGGAAGCCGAGGTCCTGGGTGCGGTGCACGGTGCGCTGGTTCTCCCGGACGCGGCCGCCCGGCTCCAGCATGCCCACCATCAGGTCGGGCGTGTGCACGATGACCTCGCCGACCTGGCCGGCCGGCAGCGGGCGGTCCTCCTCGTCGACGACGGTCACCGCGATCCCGTCGAGGGGGCGCCCGCAGTGGTGGGGGTTGTCGGGCGCGGCCAGCGCGATGTTGCCGGCCTCGGAGCTGCCGTAGCCGTCCAGCAGGGGCTTGCCGAGGCGCTCGGTGAAGCGGCGCTGCAGGTCGTCCTGGAGCGGCTCGCCGCCGACGCACCACATGCGCACCGACTCCAGCAGCGCGGTGGACGCGCGGCCGCGGTCGAGCAGGCGCAGGATGCCCTCGTACACGGCCGGGACGGAGTCGACGACCGTGACGCCGAGGTCGACGACCGCCTCCAGGGCGAGGTCGGTGCGCCGGCTGGGCAGCAGCACCAGGCCGGCCTTCGCCTGCCACCACAGCAGCAGGATCGACAGGCCGTACTGGTGTGTGAACGGCAGCAGGGGCAGCAGCACGTCGGACTCGGTGTACTTCATCCGGTCCTGGGTGCGCGAGACGTTGGCCAGCACCGAACTGCCGGAGCGGACCACGCCCTTGGGGCGGCCGAGGCTGCCGGAGGTCCACACGATCAGGGCGTCGGGGCGGCGGGCCCAGCGGTCGAAGGACAGCTCGGCCTGCTCGCCGTCCTCGGCGGCCGCCGTGCCGAGTTCGTGCAGCGGGATCCACGGGGAATCCAACTTGGCGAAGGCGGGCGCCTGTTCCTCGTGGTCGGAGATGAAGAAGTCGGCGTTCGCCTCCTCCACCAGACGGGCGAACTGGTTCGGGGTCACCCCGCGGTCCACCAGGCCGACCGAGACGCCCATGTCCATCAGGGCGAGCGTGGTGAGCACCGAGGCCGTGGAGTTCGCGGCCGAGAGCAGGACGCGATGGTCGCCGTCGACCCCGCGGGACCGCAGCGCGCGTGTCACGCTCGCGCAGGAGGCCCTGACCTCGCGCCATGAGCGATTGCCTTCATTGCGGCTGATCAGCACCAGAACAACACATCCAATCTTCGAACCGGGTCGCCTCGACGCTAAAAGGGGCTGCTCAAGCGGGAATCAAGCGGAAATCCGCTCGGGTTCCGCGGGTTCCATGGGCTCCGTGACGTAGCAGCCGGTGGACTCCAGCGCGCGGATCGCCGCGAGGTCGCGGTCGAGTTCCGCCTCGGTGTCCGCGACGAGCGAGACGTAGCCGGGGGAGGTCGCCATGTCGACGGTCCGGCGCACGGGCCGGCCCTCGCGGACGCCGGTGACCAGCCGGTCGAAGGCGGGCAGGGCGGTGAAGCGGTCGTGCCAGGCCGTGGCGGTGCCGGCCCGGCCGTTGATCAGCCAGACGTTGCGGACGGTCCTGCTCCAGCGCACCTCGGTGTCCCGGAAGGCGTGGAAGCCTTCCGGGTCGGTGAGGGCGAGGGCGAGCAGCTCCACGTGCGAGGTGCCCGAGTGCCGCTCCAGGACGTCGGGCAGCATGGCCCCCATCAGCCGGGCCCCGGTCTCGATGAGCACGGGCCCGTCGGCGGTGAGCATCACCTCGCTGTGCGCGGCCCCGTCGGTGATACCGAGGGCGGTGACGGCCGCCACGACGTACTCGACCAGTTCGGCGACGTGCGGGGCGGTGAGCGGCAGCGGCTGCTGGTAGTCGTACAGCGGCGCGCCCTCGGGGCCCTGTGTCTTCGCCGACAGCCACACGTCCGACACCTTCTGCACGCCGTCCACGGCGACCGTGTTGACGATGTACTCGGTGCCGACCAGGTACTTCTGGACCACGGCCGAGGGGTTGGGGTTGCCGAAGTAGTCGGTGCCGGCCATGACGGCCGCGGCGGCCGAGCGGACCTCGTCCTCGGCGGTGCAGATGTGCACGTTGTCGGTGCCGGCGCTGGCGGCCGGCTTGACCACGACCGTGCCGCCCGCCGCCCGGAACCAGTCGACGGCGGCCTCGGGGTCGGTCGTGCTGAAGCCGACCGGTGCGGCCAGGCCCGCCGCGGCCAGGCGCCGGGCCATGGCGTACTTGTTCCGCCGGGCCTCCACGCCCTCGAACCGGTTGCCGGGCAGGCCCAGTTCGTGGGCGAGGGTGTCGGCGAGGACCACCCCGCACTCGGTGCCGGCGACCACCCGGTCGACGCCGGCCTCCTTCAGAGCGCGGACGGCGTCGGCCGGGTCGGGGAAGTGTCCGAGGTCGTGGCTGTAGAGGGCGGGCCGGAAGGAGGGCAGCAGCCGGGGCGGGGGGATCTCCTGGCTGCGCAGGTGGACCACCTCCATGCCCCGCTGTCCGAGCTTGTGGGCCAGCAGGCTGCCGGTCGAGTAGCCGTCGACGATCGCGATCTTCACTGGGACACCCCCGCGTTCTCCGGAGCCACGGCGGTGTGCACGGTGCTCTCCCGACGGGCACGCAGCCGCGCGTCGCAGACGTAGGCGAGGGCGGCGACGGCGGCGGCGCTCGCGCCGAACACGGCGAACGCGGTCGCGGGGCCGCCGTGGTCCAGGCCGGCGCCGGCCAGCGGGGAGCCGATCACGTTGCCGACCAGGATCGCGCTGGCGTAGGTGCCCATCGCCACGCCCTTGGTGCCCTCCGGTGCGATCCCGCTGACCGCGCCGGCGCTCGCGGACAGGGCCGGGGCGACGAACAGGTTGGCCGGGACGGCCAGCAGGCACAGCCAGTACCACTGGGTGGCCAGGCCGATCGGCATGCACAGCAGGCCGAGCACCGCGGTCAGCGCGAACACCGACGGCGGACGCTTCATGGCGCCGTAGAGGAAGCCGCCGGCCACCGAGGAGACGCCCGCGAGGACCAGCAGCAGCCAGCTCCAGGCGAGCTGGTCGTGGCGCTGGAGCGTGCCGATGGCCGCGACCTCGAAGCCGACGACCGCGATGGAGGTGGCCACGGTGACGCCGAGCGCGCACACCATGCGGGCCGTCAGCCAGCTGCGCAGGCCGGGCGTGGCGCCGCCGGTGGGGCGGGCCTGCTGCAGCGGCGGGTTGAGCACCAGGTAGGCCACGCCCACCAGGAACTGCAGCCCGCCCATCACGAGGAACGCCACCGTCGGGGAGGCGGTCGAGGCGAGCAGGATGCCGATGGTCGGGCCGGCCATGTAGGCGATGTCGGTCGTCATCGCGTCGACCGCGTAGGCGGTGTGCCGGTTCTCCTCGGTGACCATGCCGGCCAGGGCCAGCCGGATCACCGTGAAGGCGGGCAGCGTGGTCAGGCCGCCGAGGAACGCGGCGGCCAGCAGGGCCTGGTAGGGCAGGTAGTGGGCCAGGCTCCAGAACAGGGCCTGGGCGGTCACCAGCAGGCCGAAGACCCTGCGCAGTCCGTAGCGGTCCAGGCCGCGCCCCTGGAGCGGGGCGCCGAGGCCTGCGCCCGCGGTCCAGCAGGCGGCGACCAGGCTGCCGGCGGCGAAGCCCCGGTGCAGGTGGCCCACGATGTGCAGGATGAGCACCGAGGAGATGCCGAGGCCGGGCATCTTCGCCAGCAGTCCGATCACCATCAGGGACCGCAGGCCGGGTTCGGCGAACAGCCGTCGGTAGGTCGAGAACATGTCGTCTCCTAGGCCTTGGCGGCCGGTTCGTCCCAGGGCCAGTCCACCTGTCCCAGGAGGTCCATCTCCGAGAGCAGGCCGCGCAGCCCGCTGAAGTCGCGCACCAGGTTCCGGCGGCCCGCGTCCTGTCGCACCTCGGCGATCATCCGGTCGGCGCCGGTGACCCCGTGCAGAGTCAGGATGTGCCGCCAGGTCCGGTAGTCGTTGGCGACGAACGCCTCCAGGCCGGTGAGCATGGTGTCCACGAAGAACCGGCGCTGGTCCTTGGAGAGGAAGTCGTAGACGGTCTTGGCGAGTTCGCCGGTGATGGAGGAGTGGCAGATCTCGTCGCGGTTGTGCAGCTTCACCGTGGTGGAGTTGATCTCCTGGATGTCCGGGTCGTCGGACAGCAGGTGCAGATAGGCGCTGATCGACGTCTCGGAGACGGTGGCGAAGGCCAGCGTGGTGAGCTTGCGCTGCCACTCCTCGGTGCAGGCGGCCCGCAGTTCCTCGTGCCGGTGCACGATGTGCGGGGCGGGCAGCACCGTGTCCGGCAGCGTGATGCCCCGCTTCTGACGCGTGATCGTGCTGGCGTTGAGGTGCATCAGCGTGTGGTACTGCTCGTCGACCATGGCCTGGGCCAGCGAGGTCTCCAGCGCGGGCCCGCCCAGGGAGGGGAACTCGCCCTCGATGACGTAGGCGAACGCCGGGTTGGCGATGCGCTGTTCGGCCATGATGGTGTGCCGGTTGTAGGCGAGCCAGGACCAGCTCAGCATCGACCTGCGCACCTCGGCGGGCAGCCCCTCCCAGACGGGGTGGCCGACGAACGGGACGATCCGCTCCGGGTAGTCCGGGCGCGCCGCGTCGAACAGGTCCTCCAGCTCGGGTTCCTTGCGCTTGACCGCGGCGCGCCGGTGCCAGTTCCCGGCCAGGCGGGTGATGACGGCGTTCTCCACCGGGTCGGTGGGGTCGTACGGCGGGAAGCCGGGGATCTCGATCAGGCCGCCGGTGTGCGGGGCGTCGTTCAGGACGGTGGTGTTCATCGGGACTCCTCGCCCCGTTCGATGTCGTAGAACCCGGGGCCGTCCAGGTAGGAGAGGGCGTTGACGTCGCGTTCCACGACCTCGGCCGACGGGTGGACGAAGCCGATGGCGAGGGTCTTGGTGGAGTCGTCGACGGTGCGTACGACCCGGTCGCCGGGCCGGACGAACATCTCCACGTTGTTGAAGCTCTCCATGCCCCGGACGACGTCCAGCAGCGGGTAGGAGCGCAGGGTGCCCGCGACCGGCGCCGTCGGCCAGCACACCGACACATGGCGCTCGAGCCGGTAGGGACGCTCGTGGGTGGCCAGGAACCGCTCGGGGTGCAGGTAGGCCTCCACGGTCCAGCCGATCTGCGACTCCCCGGCACCGAGTTCGGCGTAGTAGGGGGTGTTCGCGCCGGCCATGCGGGCCCCGACCTCGACCAGGCACGGCCCGTCGGCGGTGACGATGACCTCCAGGTGGGCGGGGCCGTGCCGGATGCCGAGGGCGTCGAGGACCTGCTGCGCGTACTCGGTCAGCTGCCGGCGGACCGGGGCGTCGTGGGCGATCAGGTGGCCGCCGGCGATGCGGTCGCGGATCCCGGGCACCGACATCTTGCTGTACTTCCAGATGTCGGTGACCCGGTGGCGGCCGTCCCGGCTGACGGTGTCGACCACGTACTCGGCGCCGACCAGGTACTCCTGGGCCACGGCCGCGGTGTTGGGCTCGGAGAAGACGGTGGTGCCCGCCAGGATCGCCTTCAGCGCGACCGCCGAGTCCTCGGGGGTGTCGCAGACGGCCACGCCGTCGTTGGCGGCGCTGCGCAGCGGCTTGACCACGACCCGGCCGCCGACCTCGCGGTGGAAGTCCATCAGCTCCCGCGGGTCGCTGACCAGCTTCTGCCGGGCGCCGCGCACGCCCGCCGCCTTGATCGTCTCGATCATGACGAACTTGTCGCGGCGGGCGGCCGAGAGCCGGGTGCCGTTGGTGGGGACGCCCAGCGCCTCGCTGAGCGCGTCGGCCAGCTCGACGCCGTACTCGCCGGCCGCGACGACCGCGACGGGCGCGTGCCGGGCTACCGCCCGGACGGTGTCGGCCGGTACGCCCCGGTGGACGATGTCGGCGCTGAGGGCACTGGTGTCGAAGGCGCCCCGGTAGCACTGGGGCACCTCCTCGGTGCTCTGGACGCGCACGACGTCGCAGCCGCTGTCCAGGAACGCCTGGGCGAGCGCGTAACTGGACGGGTAAAGGTCGACCAGGACGACGCTGGGTTTGCTCATGTTCGTCTCTCTCTGTCTGCTCACGCTCTGGGTGCTCACGCCGCCGCCTCGACGGCCTTCGCGAGGCCCGCGACGGTCGGGTTGCGGAAGACCAGGACCGGGGAGACGCGGTGGCCGAGCCGCTCGCTCAGCCGGGCCGCGACCGCGGTGATGGCCAGCGAGTTGCCGCCGACGTCGAAGAAGTTGTCGTCCGGCCCGAAGTCCCCGTCGAAGCCCAGGCATTCCTGCCAGACCTCGGCCACCAGCGTCTGCTCCTCGGTGGCGTGCTCCCGGGCGGCCGCGGGCGGGCCGGCCGGCCGCGGGTCGGGCAGCGCGTCCCGGTCGACCTTGCCGTTCGGGGTGAGGGGGATCTCCTCGATGACCGTGAAGCTCTGCGGCAGCATGTACGGCGGCAGCCGGTCCGCCAGGTGCGCCCGCAGTCCGGCCGCGTCCGCCTCCCGCCCCGGCGGCTCGGGGATCACGTAGGCGGCGAGCTGCTCCACGCCCGTGCTGGTCCGGCGCACCGCGACCGCGCAGTCCGCGACCGCCGGGTGGTCGCGCAGCGCCGACTCGATCTCGCCGAGTTCGATGCGGTAGCCGCGCACCTTGACCTGGTGGTCGTTGCGGCCGAGGAAGACCAGGTTGCCGTCGGGCAGCAGCCGTACGACGTCACCGGTGGCGTACATCCGGGCGCCGGGCTCCTCGGCGAACGGGTCGGGCAGGTACGCCTGCGCGGTGCGCGCCGGCTGGCCCAGGTAGCCGCGGCCGACCGCGCTGCCGCCGACGTACAGCTCGCCCCGGCAGCCGGGGACCACCGGGCGCAGCCGGTCGTCCAGGACGTACAGGCGGGCGTTGTCGGTGGCCTGGCCGAACGGGACGCTCGGCCGGTGGGCGTGCCGGTCGACCAGGTCCTCGGTGATCGGGCAGAACGCGGAGGTGACGGTCGCCTCGGTGGGGCCGTACTCGTTGAAGACCCGGCAGTCGGGTCGGGTGACCTCCAGGATGCGCCGGGCCACGTCGTGCGGGACGGCCTCGGCGCCGGTGAACACCAGCCGTACGGAGGCCAGGTGGGCCGCGCAGTCCGCGCCGGACTCCAGCAGGATGCGCATCTGCGAGGGCGTCGCGTTCAGCGTGGTGATGCCGCGCTCGGCCACCTCCCGCAGGAACGCCTCCGGGTCGTAGGCGGCGGTGGGGCCCGCCAGGTGCAGCTGGGCGCCGGAGACCAGGCACTGGAAGATCTCCCACACCGAGTTGTCGAACGCCACCGAGTGGTTCAGCAGCGCCCGGTCGTCGCCGGTCAGGCGGCACAGCCGCTGGTTCCAGGCGAGGAAGCCGGTGATGTTGGCGTGGGTGATGGCCACACCCTTGGGCCGGCCGGTGGAACCGGAGGTGTAGATCACGTAGGCCAGGTGGTGGGGCTCTGCCTCGTCCGCCGGCCCGGGCCCGGGCAGGTCGCCGGGCTCCTGGGTCACGGGGACCACCCGGACCGAGCCGTCGAACAGGCCCGCCGAGGGGTGTCCGGGGTCGGCCACCACCAGGCGTACGCCGGAGTCCTCCAGCAGGTACTGCAGGCGGTCCGCCGGGTAGCCGGGGTCGAGCGGCACATAGGCGCCGCCGGCCTTCAGGACGCCCAGCAGGGCGACCACCAGCTCCACCGAGCGCTCCAGGCACACGCCGACCAGCTGCTCGGGCCCGACGCCCTGCGCGCGCAGCACACGGGCCAGCGCGGCGGCCCGGCGGTCGGTCTCGGCGAAGGTCAGCGAGGTGCCGTCGCCCGCCACGCACACCGCGTCCGGGGTGGCGCGCACCTGCCGCTCCCACATCCGCACCAGGGTGCTCGGCTCGGGCAGCGGCTCGGCGAGGTCACCGGCGGCCAGGGCGCGCAGTTCCGCGGCGGAGAGGATCTCCAGCTCCGACAGCCGGGCGCCGCGGTCCGCGACCATCTGCTCGATCACCCGCAGGAGGTGCCGGCCGAGACCTTCGACGAAGTCCTCGTCGAACAGGTCGGTCGCGTACTCGACGGAGACGCTGAGGTCGCCGTCGCCCACCGCGTGGTCGGTCACGTCGAACGCCAGGTCGAAGCGGGCGGTGCCGAGGTGGCCCTCCAGCTCCTTGCGGTCGTACACCTCCGGCAGGGCGCCCGCCGGGGGCTCCTCGTGCAGGGCGAAGAGCACCTGGAAGAGCGGGTTGCGGCTCAGGTCGCGCTCCGGACACAGCTGAGCCACCAGCTTCTCGAACGGCAGCTCCTGGTGCGCGTGGGCGTCCCGGGCCACCTCCCGCACCCGGCCGAGCAGTTCGGACCAGGTGGGGTCGCCGCTCAGGTCGGTGCGCAGCACGGCCGTGTTGACGAAGTAGCCGCACACCTCGGCGGTCTCCGGGCGCGGCCGGCCGCCCATCAGGGTGCCGACGGCCACGTCGGTCTCGTCGGCGTACCGGCCGAGCAGCACCTGCAGCGGGGCCAGCAGACCCATGAACAGCGTGACGCCCTCGGCGCGGCACACCGCCCGCAGCCGCCCGGCCAGCTCGGCCGGGACGCGCAGGAACGCACGCCGGCCGCGGTGGCTCGCGACGGCCGGGCGGGGCCGGCTGGTGGGCAGTTCCAGCGCGGGCACCCCGGACAGCCGCTCCCGCCAGTGGGCGAGCAGCCGCTCCAGTTCGGCGCCGCCGATCCGCTCGCGCTCCCACTGGGCGAAGTCGGCGTAGGTCACCGGCAGCGGCGCCGGGGACGGCCGGCGACCGGCGCGCAGGTCGGTGTAGAGGTCGCCGAGTTCGCGCACCAGCAGGTCCACCGAGGTGCCGTCGCAGGCGATGTGGTGGATCGTCAGCAGCAGCACGTCCCGCTCGGGGGTACGCAGCACGTCCGCGCGCAGCAGGGGCGCCCGGTCGAGGGCGAAGGGGGCGCGGATCCGCTCGGTCAGCAGCGCCTGAAGCGCCTCCTCGGTCACCTCCGTGCACGGCACCGGGACGGGCGCGGCCTCGCGGAGTCCGGGGCGGAGCCTGCCGTCGGAGGGGACCAGCGCGGTGCGCAGCGCCTGGTGGCGGTGGACCAGCGCGGTCAGCGCCTCCTCCAGCACGGGCAGCTCGGCCCGGCCGTCCGGGAAGGCCAGCGCGACGGGCAGGTGGTAGGCCGGGACGCCTTCGTTGACCTGCTCGAAGAACCAGATGCGCTCCTGCCCGAAGGACAGCTCGGCCCGCGTCGCCGGACGGATCGGCTCCTCGTCGGCCGCCTCCAGCTCCTCGAGCGCGGCCGCCAGGGCGGCGGGTGCCGGATGCGCGAAGACCGACTGGACGCCGACCGACACCCCGAGCACCTCGCGCAGCCGCGCCACCGCGCGCACCGCCGCGAGCGACTGGCCGCCCAGCCGGAAGAAGTCGTCGTACGGCCCCACCTCCGCGAGCCCCAGGATCTCCGCCCACACCGCGCGCACCGCGTCCGTGTGCTCCGGCAGCGGACCACCGGCGGCCGGTCGGCCCGGCTCGCGGACGCGGTCGTAGCCGAGGGCGAGCACGGCGGCCCGGTCGGCCTTGCCCGCGGGCGTGCGCGGGAGCGCGTCGAGGACGGCGTAGCCCTGGGCGACCATGTGGGCCGGCAGGTGCACGGCGAGGTGGTCGCGGACCCGGCCGGGCAGCTCGGCCGCCGCGTCGCGGGCGTCCGGCGCGGCGACCAGGAAGGCCACCAGCTGGTCGCCGCCGGCCGCCTCGCGGTCGACGACCACCACCGCGTCCGCCACCTCGGGGTGGCTGCGCACGCAGGCCTCGATCTCGCCGAGTTCGATGCGGTAGCCGCGCACCTTGACCTGGTGGTCGTTGCGGCCCAGCAGCTCCAGGTCGCCGTCGGCGCCCCAGCGGGCCAGGTCACCGGTGCGGTACAGGCGCCCGGAGCCGTCACCGAAGGGGTCCGGGACGAAGCGCTCGGCGGTCAGCGCGGGCCGGCCCAGGTAGCCGCGGGCCACACCCTCGCCGCCGATCCACAGCTCGCCGGTGACGCCCGGCCCGGCCTCGCGGCCGTGCTCGTCGACCACGTACAGGCGGGTGTTGGACAGGGCGGTGCCGACCGTGACCCGGTCGCCCGCCTCGTCGACGCGGGCCGCGGTGGCCCACACGGTGGCCTCGGTCGGCCCGTACAGGTTCCACAGGGTGCCGCCGGTGGCCAGCAGATCGCGGGCCAGCTGCGGGTCCAGGGGCTCGCCGCCGGACAGCAGGACCCTGCCGTGGCCGGCCCGCCAGCCGGAGGCCACCAGCATCCGCCAGGTCGTCGGCGTCGCCTGGACGACCGTCACCCGGCCGTCCTCGATGGCGGCGGCCAGCGCCTCCGGGTCGGTGTTGGCGGCCTGCGGGGCCATGACGACGGTCGCGCCGAGGGTCAGCGGCAGGAACAGCTCCAGCGTGGAGATGTCGAACGACAGCGGGGTCAGCGCCAGCACCCGGTCGTCGGGGGCGAGCCCGGGGCGCTCGGCGACGCTGCGCAGGAAGGAGGCGATCGCCGCGTGGCCGACGGCCACCCCCTTGGGCAGGCCGGTGGAGCCGGAGGTGTAGATGACGTACGCGAGGTGGTGAGGCCGCGCCGGAGAGGTGAACGGCGCGGCCGGTTCGGCGGGTACGTCCTCCACGAGCAGCAGGTCGACCGCCTCGGGCACCGCGCCGCGGATCCGCTCGCGGTGCGCGCGGTCGCACAGGACGAGACCGGCACCGGAGTCCTCGGTCATGTGCCGCAGCCGGTCTGCGGGGTAGCTCGGGTCCAGCGGCAGGTACGCGGCGCCCGACTTCAGGATGCCGAGCAGGGCCACGGCCATGTCGACCGAGCGGCCGAGGCAGACACCGACCAGGGACTCCGGGCCGATGCCGCGGGCCCGCAGTGCGGCGGCGAGCGCCGTGGCCCGGCGGTCCACTTCGGCGTAGGTGGCCTGTCGCGGGCCCGCGACGACGGCGACCGAGTCGGGAGCCGAGGCGACCCGCTGCTCCCACAGGGCGACCAGGGTGGTCGACATGAACTGATCCTTTCTCAGCCCCACGCGGGGACGGTGCGCGTGATCGTTTCCGCCAGTTGCTGTTCCGCGCCGCGTACGTAGAGGTGTCCGCCCGGAAAGCGGCGCAGCTCGAAGCCGGCCGTGGTGTGCTCGCGCCAGCCGGCCAGCTCCACCGCGTCGACGGTGTCGTCGTCGGCGCCGGCGAGGACCGTGAGCGGACAGGGCAGCGGTGCCTCGGCCCGGTGCGCGTACGTCTCGCACACGGTCAGGTCGGCGCGCATCAGCGGCAGCAGCAGTTCCTGCAACTCCGGGTCGAGACCGGCGAGTTCGACGGCCGCGAGGCGGGCGAGCAGGTCGGCGTCCGGCAGCTGGTGCAGCGGGTCCCGGTCCGGCAGGCCGGGGGCCCGCAGCGCGGACAGGAACAGCCGGGCGGGCAGGGCCGCGCCCAGGGCCCGCAGCCTGCGCGTCACCTCGAACGCCACCAGCGCGCCCATGCTGTGCCCGAAGAAGGCGTACGGCAGCCCGGTGTGGCCGGCGATCAGCGGCGCCAGCCGGGTCACGACCGCGTCCAGGGACGTCAGCGGCTCCTCACCGAACCGGTTCTCCCGCCCGGGCAGCTGTACGGTGCACACCTCGACGGTGTCCGGGACGTGCCGGGCCAGCTGGTAGGCGGAGGCGCCGGCACCGGCGTGCGGGAAGACGAACAGGCGCCGGCGCGCGGTGTCCTGCCGGCTGCCGAGGCCGCGCAGCCACAGCCGGTCGAGGGCGGGGGTGGTCTCGACGGTCATCGCCGCGCCGCCCGTTCCCGGCGCACGGACAGCGGAGTCAGGTCGGTCCACACCGCTTCGATGTGCTCCAGGCACTCCTGCCTGGTGCCCTGCTTGCCGGCCGGGGTCCAGCCGGCGGGCAGCTCACGGCCGGCGAACCAGATCGAGTACTGCTCCTCGTGGTTGAGGACGACGAGGTAGCGGTCCTGGGTGTCGCTCGCGGTCATGATCACACCCCCACACCGTCGAAGAAGCCGGCCTGCGGGTGCCCGCCGCCCGCGGCGACGACCCGGTCGTGCACCCACTTGCCGACGGCGAGGTCCAGCACGCCGAGGCCGAACGGGGAGAAGACCGCCGGGCGGCCGGGCTGCCGGCGCAGCCGCTGCCGGAGCAGGTCGCCGAGGGTGCCGTCGACGAAGTCCCGGTTGCCGGTGCGCTGTTCGGTCAGGTGCAGCGAGGTGCGCTCGCGTACGGCGTGGTCGACGTCGTCGGTGAAGTTCTGCGCGGCGAGGATCAGCTCGGGGGCGAGGTCGCGCAGCGACAGGTGCAGCACCACCGGGTTGTGGGCGAGCAGCCGCGCATCGTGCAGGTGGGGCTCGCCGGCCACGGTGGTGAGGACCACCAGGTCGCAGTCGGTGAACGCGTCCTCGACGCGGTCGGCGATCACGACCTCGGCGTCGGTGTGCTCCGCGACGACGGCGCCGTAGCGCTTCGCGGCGTCCTGGTCGAGGTCGAACAGCCGGAAGCCGCCGATCTCCCAGTCGAGGTCGCGCAGGAACTTCCAGACGTGCTGGGCGATCAGGCCGGTGCCGACGATGCCGACCCGGCGGGCGCGGCGCTCGCCGATGAGCGTCTCGGCGCCCAGGACGGCGGAGGCGGCGGTCCGGGTCGCCGAGATGACCGACGACTCCATGCACGCGAACGGGAAGCCGGTCGCGCAGTCGTTGAGGATCAGCGTCGCGGAGGCGCGCGGGATGCCGTGCCGGGTGTTCTCCGGGAAGCTCGCGATCCACTTGTTGCCGGCCACCTCGAACTCGCCGCCCAGGTAGGCGGGCAGGGAGATGATGCGGGCCCGGCTGTTGTGCGGGAAGCGCAGGAAGGAGCTGTGCGGGTTGGCGCTCTGCCCGGCGTCGTGGGCCAGGTAGGCGGCACGCACGACCTCGACGAGCTCCGGGCGGTTGTGCTCGACCTGGGCGGTGATGTCACCCGCGTCGATCACCGTCATGGGCGGTGGGGTCAGGGTGGGCACGGGAGAGTCCTCCTTCAGTTGGCGGCCAGCGCGGCGACGGGCGAGGTCAGGGCCTCTTCCGTGAGGAGCTGCTGGAACCAGCCGGGGTTGTAGATGGTCTTGGCGTAGGC
Organism: Streptomyces sp. NPDC001450; assembly: GCF_053597295.1. Taxonomy (NCBI): domain Bacteria; kingdom Bacillati; phylum Actinomycetota; class Actinomycetes; order Kitasatosporales; family Streptomycetaceae; genus Streptomyces; species Streptomyces sp. NPDC001450. The sequence continues at coordinate 98,290 of NZ_JBSFHY010000028.1, read as the reverse complement.
ATGGCCCCGGTCCGCGGCGATGAAGGCGACCTTGGGGCGGCGCGCGCCGGGAGGGTTGCGGGCGAAGTAGCTCTGGACGGCGGCGTAGCAGCTCCCGGTCGAACCACCCGCGTACAGGCCGTACTTGGCGGTCAGGGTGCGGCAGCCCTCGACCGCGCGCACCTCGGAGACGATCTCGACCTCGTCGATCAGCGCCTGCTCGCACAGCGGCGGCACGATGCTGGAGCCGATGCCGGGGATGCGCCGTTTCTTCGGCGGGCCGCCGAAGATCACCGAGCCCTCGGTGTCCACGGCCACCACCACGCAGCGCGGGAAGGCCTCCTTGACCCGGTGGGAGACGCCGGCGATGGTGCCGCCCGTCCCCACCCCGACGAACAGGTAGTCGATCGGGCCGGCTTCCGCGATCAGCTCGGCCGCCGTGAAGCGGTAGTGCGCGTCACGGGCGTCCGGGTTGGCGTACTGGTTGGGCCAATAGGCCTGGCCGAGTTGTACCAGGAGTTCCTGTACCCGGGCCAGACGGGTGCGCAGATATCCGCCCGCCGCGTCCCGGACGGAGACTTTCTCCACTCTCCGGCACAGCAGGCGCAGGTGTGCTTCGGTGGCCTCATTGCAATTGGGGTCGATCACCGGCACGAAGGCAATTCCCAGCATGCGGCAGTAAAAGGCCAGCGCCAGGGCGAAGTTGCCCGACGAGGACTCGACCACCGTGGTGTTCCGCGTGATCTCCCCACGGGCGATGGCCCGTTCCAGGATCCACAGTGCCGAGCGGTCCTTGGTGCTGCCGGTCGGATTGCAGAACTCCAGCTTGGCGACAATGTCGCATTCGTCGTCCGCCAACGGAATCAGCGGGGTCCCCGCGAGACCGGAACGGAGCCGTCCTATCCGGTCGATCAGGGTTTGGTCAGCACGCCTTTGAAGCATGCGGCGACTTTGGCACGCGGTTTCCAACCCCGGCTCAACCGCGACTCAAGCGAGGCGCGAGGGAGGGGGATCGGCGAAGTACGAGTCCGGAAAGGGGGCTCGGGAGGCGGCGTGCGGGCCCGTCCGACCGCACTCCGTGGACAGTTGGACGGGCCGGCGGGCGGCGCTCTCGTCAGTCGTCCGCGGCGGGCAGATAGCCGCGGCGCACCGCCTGCACGCCCGCCTGGAAGCGGCTGCGCGCGTCCAGCAGCGTCAGCAGCGCCGACATGGTGCGGCGCACCGTCCGGTCCGAGACACCGAGCTGGTGTGCAATCGCTTCGTCGGTGAGCCCTTGCGCCATAAGACGAAGCACTTCAGCCTGATGCGTGGTGAGTGTCTTGCGGCTGCGCTCGGGACGCGTTCCGATGGGTCGCGCGGACTGCCACACGGTCTCGAACAGCGCGTGCACCAGAGCGATCGTGCCCGGGTTGTCCACCAGGACCGCACCGGCTCCGGTGTTCTTGCTGTCGGTCGCGATGAGCGCCGTACGCCGGTCGATGAGAATGAGGCGATTGGGAAGTGTGGGGGTGGTGCGGACCTGGGCGCCCTGGGCGGCCAGCCATTCGGCATGGGCGACCGTGGGCGGATCGCGCCGGATGCTGTCCAGATAGACCGTGCGCATCCGGACTCCCCGATTGAGCAGCCGCAGATTGAGCGGGCGCGAGGCGTCCATGTTCTCCGGGGTCTGCGGACCTCCGGGAGCGAATGTCAGGAATTCCTGCTGAACCTCCTTGGTGAGGATTTCCAGACGCTCCCGGATGGCCTCGACACCCGACAGGAAATGGAATCCCGTGCCGGCGCCGGGGGTGTACCGGTCCGCGAACTGGGCGATGGTCTCCGCGACCACCGCGCGGCTCGCCTCCACTCGCTGCTGGTGCGCGGCCAACTCCGCCTGCTGCTGGGCCAACAGCGCCTCCAGGGCGAGCATCGGGTTCACCGGGCGCACCCGGGACTCGTTCTCCGCCGAGGTTCTGACCAGCGCCAGCTCGCTCAGCCGGTCCAGCGACTCCCGTACCTCGCGCTCGGTCAGACCGAGATCGTCGGCCCACTCGCGGACATCGCCGTCCGGGCGCGCGAGCATCGTCCGATACACGGCCTCCGAGGCCGTGTCTATCCCGAGTCCAGAAAGCAATGGGATCTCCTCCTCGGACACCCTGGTCCCCCCTGCTAGGGCTCTCTGTGCGGAGACAGAAATGCATGTGGAGATTACACGAATGGAGGGACCGCAGCCGTGACGGAGATCGCTTCCGCCTATGCCGCCCTGGAAAGCGTCGTCCCGGGTGGCAAAGCCACCGTCTTACCCTGGAGTTGTAATTGATGTACCTCGTCCACCTTCACCTGGGGCCGCATCCGGTCGGCCTGGAGCTGCCCGAGGACACCGCACGGGCCGTCGCCGACGCCGCCCCGCCTGCCTCGGCGCTCCGCCATGTCACCGTGCACGCCGCGGACGAGCCCGCCGTCGGTCTCTACCTCGCCGCCGACGGACCGGAACAGGCCGAGGTGACGGCCCGCCTGCTGTGGTGGAGCACGGTCGCCGCGCGGCCGCGGCTCGGCGGCTGGCCGCTGCTCGGCATCCGGGTCACCGTCTCCCTGCCCTCGGCCCGCTGACCCGCCCACCGGCCGGCGCACCAGCCGGCGCACCAGCCGCGACCCGAGCCGGTCCCCGGACTTGTCCGCCAGCGGACATGTCCGCTCTGCCCGCCCGGAAACCCCTTCTCCTGGCCTGCGACCCCGGGTGAAATGCAGTTGTCGGACCGATCACTGACCGGATCGGCCGCGACACGAACGATCACGCAACAGTTGAAGGGGAGACGACGATGCGTCGAATTGCTGTTCTCGGGGCTGCGATCGCGGCGGCTCTGGCGATCGTGACGGGGGCGACGCACCAGCAGGAGCACACGGCGCAGCAGGCGGGGGACGCCGGCTGGCAGCGGGCGGGCTCCTCCGCGTTTCTCGCCGACGCGCAGGCCGTCCCGGGCGACGCGGGCTGGCAGTAGGAAGCCCGGACGACGAGGGCGCCCGCGAAACCCGCTTGGAGGCTGTCATGGCCGTAACGGCCTGCCGGAACGACGCCGAGTACCTGCTCGCACTCCGCGGTGAGCTGCTCGACCTGCCGGTGCACGACGTCCCCGTCGACGCGCTGCGGGTGACGGACTCACCCCGCAGCAGGGTGGAGGACCCGGGTCACTCCCGGGTCCTGGCCCAGGCCGGGGACGCGCTGCCCCCGGTGGTCGTGCATCGCGCGACCATGACGGTCGTCGACGGCGTCCACCGGCTGCGGGCGGCACAGCTAAGGGGCCGCACCACCATCCCGGTCCGCTTCTTCGACGGCGGCGCGGAGGACGCCCGCCTGCTGGCGGTCGCCCTCAACGTCACCCACGGCCTGCCGTTGACCCTCGCGGAACGCACCGCGGCCGCGGAGCGCATCCTCACCGCCCGGCCGGACTGGTCCGACCGGGCGGTGGCCTCCCTCGCGGGACTGTCCGCCGGCAAGACGGCCGAGATACGCCGCCGGGTGCTCGACCCGGCGGCACCCGGCGCGAAGCGGATCGGCCGCGACGGGCGCGCCCGCCCACTGGACGCCTCCCACGGCCGCGCCCTGGCCGCCGCCCTGCTGACGGAGGACCCGACGGCCTCACTGCGCAAGGTCGCCCGGGAGGCCGGGATCTCACCGGCCACCGTCGCCGACGTCCGCGCCCGGCTCGCCCGCGGCGACGACCCGGTCGACCTCCGCGGCTCCGCCCGCCGGGCACCCACGCCCGCGGCACCGAGGCCCGCACCGGACGTGAGCGAGATGCACCGCCGGCTGCGCCGTGACCCGGCGTTGCGCTTCAACGAGGCCGGACGGTCCTTCCTGCGGCTGCTGGAGGCGGGCGCCGCACTCGCCCGGCACCGGGAAGGGATCGCCGCCGGCCTGCCCCCGCACTGCAGGGCCACCGCGGCCCACCTGGCCCAGGCCTACGCGCAGAGCTGGGAACTGTTCGCCAACGAGCTGCAGTGACCCACTGCGGCACCGCGCCGGCCGTACGCACTGCGGCCCACACCGGCAGATCCGGACACCGGGCCACCGCCCGGCCGAGGTCCGCCGGACAACGGGGAGAACCAATGCGAGTCAATCTTCTGGGACCACTGGAGATCTACGCCGGCGAACCCGGCGTCAACGCCGTCCCGGCCGCGCAGAAAGTACGCCAGACCCTGGCCGTACTGGCGCTGAACGCCAACCGGGTGGTGCGCTTCGAGCAGCTCATGGAGGAGCTGTGGGAGGACAACCCGCCCGCCAGCGCCCACACCGCCCTGCAGACCTACGTGTACGAGATCAGGAAACGCTTCGCCCTCGGCAACCCGAGAAGCGGCGGCCGCCACCGCGGCACCGACCGGCCCGTGCTCGGCACCGCGGGCGGCGGCTACCAGCTCAGCCTGCCCGAGGACCGGGTCGACGCCTTCCGGTTCGAGCCGCTCGTCGCCCGGGCCCGCAAGGAGTTCCGCGCCGGGGACCACCGGCGCGCCCGCGACTCGGTCGCCGCGGCCATGGCGCTGTGGCGGGACGCGGCCCTCGTGGACGTCCGCAAGGGACCCCTGCTGCAGGCCGAGGCGCTGCGCCTGAACGAACTCCACACCAGCGCCACCACCCTGCGCATCGAGGCCGACCTCCAGCTCGGCCGGCACCACGAGCTGATCGGCGAACTGACCTCCCTGGCCGCCCTCGAACCCACCAACGAGACCGTCCAGCGCAACCTCATGACGGCCCTGTACCGCACCGACCGCCGCGCCGACGCCCTCCGGGTCTACCAGCGCGCCCGCTCCCAGATCGCGGACGAGTTCGGGCTCGACCCCTCGCCCGAACTCCAGGCCCTGCACACCGCCATCCTCCAGTCCGACGCCAGCCTGCTGCGGCCGGCCGAACCGTCCCCCGCGCCGGTCACACCCGCCCCCGCCCCCCGCGTGCCCTGCCACCTGCCCGCGCCACAGGAACGGCTGACCGGCCGCGGCGGCCAGCTGGCCCGCGCCACCGGCGCGCTCACCGCCCGGGCGGCGCCCGGACCGGCGCTCGTCGTCGTGGGCGGCGCCCCCGGCACCGGCAAGAGCGAACTGTGCCTGCACGCGGCCCGCCGGGCCAGCGGCCACTACCCGGACGGCCAGCTCTACGGCCGCCTCCTCGACGACACCGGACAGCCCGTCGGGCACGCCGAGATCCTGCGCTCCTTCCTGCGCGGACTCGGCGCGACGGAGGACCTGCTGCACCTGGGCGCGACCGACCTGAGCCTGATGTACCGCACCTGGACCGCCGGCCGGCGCGTCCTGGTGGTCCTGGACGACGTGACCGGCCCGGACGACCTCGACCTGCTGCTGCCGTCCGGCTACGGCTGCGGCGCGGTGATCAGCAGCCGACGGCGGCTGTTCGTCTCCTCCAGCACCGAACACATCGAGCTGGACCGGCTGCCGCTGGACGACTGCCTGCACCTGCTGGTCTCCCTGGTGCCCGAACACCGCATCACCATGGACCCGGACGGCGCCCGCCGGCTGGCCGAGCTGTGCCACGGCCTGCCCACCGCCCTGTTCGCCGTCGCCGCCCGGCTCCGCCTGCGCCCGCACTGGACGGCCCGTCAGGCGATCACCTGGGCGACGACCGCCGCGCAGGCCGGTGAGGACCCGCTGGGACTGCGGGCCGCACTGGAACGCACCCTCGCCACGCTCCCCGCCCACCTCCGCCGCGCCGCACACACCCTGCTCTCCCCGACCAGCCCCGACCGGCCCGTCCCCACCTCGGCGGCCGCCCTCCTCGGCACCGGCGAGCAGCAGGCCGCGACCCTGCTCGAAGAGCTGGTGGACGCCTACCTGCTGAGCGCGACGACCCCGTCGTCCACGGACGGCTGCTACAGCTGGGAGCCGGTGGCCCAGGTGCTACGGGACTCCGCACGCCGCGTGCTCGACCCGGCGGCACCCGCCACGACCGCCGTCCGGCACCCCATGGCGGCCTGACGGCGTCACCGCTTGTTCAGGCGCAGCGCGCTGCGGATGACGAGGTCGGTGACGGCCGCGGGCGCGAGGCGGAACAGGGGCGCCGGTACGGCCCCGGGACCGACCCGGTAGCGGCGGCGCGGCTTCTGCGCGAGAAGGGCACGGCGCACGGTGCGGGCGACGGTCTCCGGACCGGGCGGCGACCACGAGGCGATGAGCCGGCGGGCGGCCATGTAGCCGGGCACGTACCGCGAGTCGGCCGGAAACCCCGCCAGGCCCCTGGAGAGCATGGGTGTGTCGATGAAGCCGGGCTCGATCAGGCAGGCGCGGACGCCGCTGCCGGCGATCTCCATGCGCAGGCTGTCGGTCAGGGCCTCCAGCGCGTGTGCGCTCGCGCAGTACCAGCCGTTGAACGGGACGGAGACCAGAGCGCCGAGCGAACTCATCTGGACGATCCGTCCCTCGCCCCGGCGCCGCATGCCCGGCAGCACCAGACGGGTCATCCGGGCCGCGCCCAGCAGGTTGACCTCCAGGACGTCCCGGGCGTCCGCCTCGGGCACGTCCTCGAAGGCGCCGACCGGTGCGATTCCGGCGTTGTTGACCAGGGCCCAGGGCCCCCCGTCCGACAGCTCGTCGATCTCCGCGACGGCGTCCTGACAGGAGAGCAGGTCCGTCACGTCGAGGAGGACGGTGTGCACGGTGAGGCCGAGTTCGGCCGCGGCGGCCGTGAGCTTCTCGGCCTTGTCGGAGGTACGGGCGGTACCGATGACGCGGAAGCGGCGGGCGGCCAGGTCGAGCGCGGTGGCCTTGCCGATACCGCTGGTGGCTCCGGTGACGACGACGGTCTTCAAGGGGCGGTCCTTGCGAGGAGGGTGGGGCGGGCCGGGCCGCCTCTCCGGGTTCTTGATCACCTTCCCGAACAACTATGTCGTATATAGCAGCCGATATCCGCTCAAAACGCGTATGCGGGGCGGACGGAACGAGCCGTGGGGCGGACGACCCGCACGTCGTCCGCCCCACGGCCCGGCCGGCACCCGGACGGTGCCGGCCCGCTTCAGTCCTTGTCGTCGCCGTCGACGGCGTCCTCCTCGGCCTGCTTCGCCCGGACCTCCGGGTCCAGCACCGAGGGGCCGGTGCCGTCCACCGAACTCAGCCGGCCGGACTCGGGCACCTCCGTCGCCGCGGGCGGCTCCACCAGCCAGTCGGGGTTGGCCTGCTTGTCCCACCACTTCCAGGCGCAGAACGCACCGCCCGCCACCAGTCCGAGCAGCGCCAGCACCTTCACGGCACGGCCCCTCCGGGAACGCCGCTCGTTCCTGCGGGCCAGCTTCTGGATCTTCTGCGCGGAGACCTGGCCGCGCAGCGCGACCAGTGCGGCGGCACCCCGCGCGGCGGCCTCGTCCGCCACCGGAGTGGCGGCGGCCATCGCGTGCTCGATCTTCGGACGGGAGTACTCGGCCGCCTGCCGAGCGGCCTTCCGGGTCAGGTCGGCGGCCTCATGCGCGGCCAGGTCCACCTTCGGCGGCACATGCGCGAGAGCCTGCTCCAGCCGCGGGGCGAGCCGGGCGTCGTACTGCACACGGGCCTGTTCGGCGGCCTGGGACACCACGGGCGCCAGCCGTACGCGTGCCTCCTGCGCGTAGTGCGCGGCACGCTCCTTGGCCGTGTCGGCGTAGGGCGCCACCACTTCCGCGGCGTGCAGCACGCTGTCCTTCGCCGAGCCGGTCGCGGCGCGCACGCTGTCGATGCGGGTCACGGGTTTCCTCCTCCTCGGTGGCGTACGGTAATTCGCCTTTCCACCCTTTTGAGGATCATGCCTGCCAACAGCTCGCGCGTCATGCGAGGGCGGGCATATGGGTGCAACAAGGGCTTCCTGTCGACCCTGCCACGAATCGCCGCCAGGCGCTCCCTTCGCGGCGGAACTCACGGGGCCGGGCATCGGCGGCCCCACGCCGTGCGAGGATCGGGGAGTCACACGAGGACAACGGAAGGCAGATCGTGGCCGAGCAGCTCTACGCGACCCTGAAGACCAACCACGGCGACATCGCGCTCCGGCTGTTCCCGAACCACGCACCCGCGACGGTCAGAAACTTCGTCGAGCTCGCTCAGGGCGAGCGGGAGTGGACGCACCCCGGCACCGGCGCGGTGAGCCACGACAAGCTCTACGACGGCACGGTCTTCCACCGGGTCATCGGCGGCTTCATGATCCAGGGCGGCGACCCGCTGGGCAGCGGCATCGGCGGCCCCGGCTACGAGTTCGCGGACGAGTTCCACCCGGACCTGCGCTTCGACCGGCCCTATCTGCTCGCCATGGCCAACGCGGGCCCGGGCACCAACGGCTCCCAGTTCTTCATCACGGTCAGCCCCACCACGCACCTGAACCGCAAGCACACGATCTTCGGCGAGGTCGCCGACGCGGCCAGCCAGAAGGTCGTGGACGCGATCGCCGCCGTGCCGACCACCCTCCCGAACAACCGGCCGGTCAACGACGTCGTCATCGAGACGGTCGTCGTGGACAAGCGCGAGGGCTGAGCCCGGGCGCACCCCGGCAACCGACCCAGGGAACCCCAGGGAACCAAACGTCCCGCTCGTCCGTAGGGAAGAGCGGGGCGGGGTATGGGCCGGGGGAAGGCCACGACCAGCAAGGGGATCTCATGGAACAGGCCGAAGGCAGTACGCAGGACGCCCGGAGCCTGCCCGGGTGCTACCGGCACCCGGACCGCGAGACCGGCGTGCGCTGCACCCGCTGCGAGCGCCCCATCTGCCCCGAATGCATGGTCAGCGCCTCGGTCGGCTTCCAGTGCCCCGAATGTGTCCGCGGCGGCTCCGGCACGGGGCACGCCCCGGCCGCGTCCCGGCCGCGCACGGTGGCGGGCGGGACGGTCACCGCCGACCCGCGGCTGGTCACCAAGATCCTCATCGGGATCAACATCGCCGTGTTCATCGCGGTGCAGGCCAAGAGCTCGCTGCTGAACGACCTGGTCCTGATCGGCGAGTGGCCCCCGAAGCCCTACCAGCCGACCATGGGCGTCGTCGAGGGCGAGTGGTACCGCTTCGTGACGTCGATGTTCACGCACGAGGCGCCCTGGCACATCGGCTTCAACATGCTCAGCCTGTGGTGGATCGGCGGCCCGCTGGAAGCGGCCCTCGGCCGGGCCCGCTATCTGGCGCTGTACTTCGTCTCCGGGCTGGCCGGCGGTGCGCTGACGTATCTGCTCGCAGGCCCGTCCGAGGCCTCGCTCGGCGCCTCCGGAGCGATCTTCGGCCTGTTCGGCGCGACCGCGGTCCTGATGCGTCGGCTGAACTACGACATGCGGCCGATCATCGCCCTGCTGGTGATCAACCTGATCTTCACCTTCGGCTTCCACAACATCGCCTGGCAGGCCCACATCGGCGGCCTCGTCGCCGGCGTCGTCACCGGCTACGCGATGGTCCACGCCCCGCGCGAGAAGCGGGCGCTGGTGCAGTACGGCACCTGTGCGCTCGTCCTGGCCGTGGTGGTGGGCATGGCGCTGCTCAGGACCGCTCAGCTCACCTGATACCGAACCGTTGTCCACAGCGTGTGCCGGATCTTGTGCACGCTGTGCGGGAACAGCTGTGCCCCCTGTCGCTCGGATGCGTTTCCGCAGGTCGGACAGGGGGCGAACGGGTGTATGGGGGCCAGTAGGGCAGTCACACCGGCGTCAACACCCGATGGGTTATCCACAGATCGTAGTGTTTTCCCCAGGAGGGTGTGGACGACGCACCCAAGCTGTGGATAACTCAGTGAACAGCCCTGGGCAGAGCTGGCGCGGACCCCGCTACTTCCACTGCGTGGAGACGCCGAACCCGGCGGCGATGAAGCCGAAGCCGACCACGATGTTCCAGTTGTCCAGGCTGTCGATCGGCAGCGAGCCGTCCGTCACATAGAAGACGACGATCCAGGCCAGGCCGATGAGGAACATGGCCAGCATGACCGGAGCGACCCAGGCGCGGTTGGTGAGCTTGATGGCCTGCGCCTGCTTCGCGGGCGGCGGCGTGTAGTCGGCCTTCTTGCGGATACGTGACTTCGGCACGAGGGTCTCTCCTGTCGATGCGCTGCGTGGCCGCGCAGGTAACTGGGTCGGTCCGGGGCAGCGTACAAGGGGACACTTAGCGCTCCCCCGGGCGTCCGTTAGCGTAGTGCTTCCGCGGCGCCGAAGGAGATAAGGGTACGTTGAGCAATTCTGCCGACTCCCCAGGGACGGGATCAACGGGTTCCGGCCCGTCTCGTGGACTCCGTGTCCGCCCGGTGCGGCTCCTCACGATCGCCGTCTTCGCGCTGGCCGGGCTCATCTTCTTCACCAGCTTCAACACGGCCAAGGGCACCGACATCCGCCAGGACGGCTCCCTGCTGAAGCTGTCCGACCTGATCCAGGAGCGCAGCCGCAAGAACAAGGGGCTGGACGAGTCCAACGCGATGCTGCGTGACAGCGTGGACGGGCTCGCCGAGAGCGACGACGGGCGCACCAAGGCCCAGGACGAGAAGCTCAAGGGGCTGGAGGGCAGCGCGGGCACCCAGAAGCTCACCGGCAAGGCGATCACCGTCACCCTCAACGACGCCCCGCCGAACGCGACCGCCAAGCTCCCCGGCTACCCCGAGCCGCAGCCCGACTACCTGGTCATCCACCAGCAGGACCTGCAAGCCGTGGTCAACGCCCTGTGGCAGGGCGGGGCCAAGGGCATCAAGGTCATGGACCAGCGGCTGATCTCCACCAGCGCGGTGCGCTGTGTCGGCAACACCCTGATCCTCCAGGGCCGCGTCTACTCGCCGCCGTACAAGATCACCGCGATCGGGGATCCCGGAAAGCTGCAGCAGGCGCTCGCCGCGAGCAAGGCGATCCAGACCTACATGGTGTACGTCAACGTCTACGGTCTCGGCTGGAAAGTCACCGAGGACGGGACGGTGACTCTGCCGGGCTACTCGGGCACAGTGGATCTGCACTACGCGAAGCCAGTGGAGTAGGTCCCCCGTCAGGAGCCGCCGGTGCGCGTGATCGTCCGGACCGTCAGCGAACTGTGCATCACCGTCGGCACCCTGATCGTGCTCTTCGTCGTCTACGTGCTGTTCTGGACCGGCGTCCAGGCCGACGGCGTCATGAACGACCAGATCGACCAGCTGCACCAGCAGTGGTCCAAGGGGAGCGTCCAGCCCGCCGGGGGGCGCGCCGGGGCCTTTGCGAGAGCGGCGAGGCCGGCGGCGTACCACTACGGCAAGCCCTTCGCGATCATGTACATCCCGCGGCTCGGTTCCACGTGGAACAAGCCGGTGCTGGAGGGCACGGGCACCGACGTGCTGAAGAAGGGTCTCGCCCACTACGCGGGGACCGCCCGGCTCGGTCAGGAGGGCAACTTCGCGGTGGCGGGTCACCGGCGCACCTACGGCGACCCCTTCAAGGACTTCCCCCGGCTACGGGCGGGTGACGCGGTGGTGCTCACGGACGGAATCACCTGGTTCACGTATCGGATCGACAAAGGGCCCTACAAAACCGTGCCGAGCGACGTTGAGGTGATCGACCCTGTGCCACGTAAGTCGGGGTACACCCGTCCGGGCCGGTATCTGACGCTGACCACGTGCGATCCGGAATGGGGGCACAGCCACCGGCTGATCGTCTGGGCGCACCTGGACTCCACCCGGCCCGTGGAGTCAGGCGAACCGAGGGCGCTGCGCCGTTAGTCTGGTGCAGTACGGCGTGAGTCAGGTGCCGTGGTGGAACGGAAGGGACGGCATGTACGGCTGGATCTGGCGGCATCTGCCGGGGAACGCGTGGGTGAGGGCGCTGATCTCACTCGTACTGGTCCTGGCCGTGATCTACGTCCTCTTCCAGTACGTCTTCCCTTGGGCCGAGCCACTGCTGCCCTTCAACGATGTGACGGTGGACAACCAGTGAGTGCGCGGATTCTCGTCGTCGACAACTACGACAGCTTCGTCTTCAACCTCGTCCAGTACCTGTACCAGCTGGGTGCCGAGTGCGAGGTGCTGCGCAACGACGAGGTGTCGACGGCACACGCCCAGGACGGCTTCGACGGCGTGCTGCTCTCGCCCGGGCCCGGGACGCCGGAGGAGGCCGGGGTGTGTGTGGACATGGTCCGCCACTGCGCGGCGACGGGTGTCCCCGTCTTCGGTGTCTGCCTCGGCATGCAGTCGATGCAGGTGGCGTACGGCGGTGTGGTGGACCGGGCGCCCGAGCTGCTGCACGGCAAGACCTCCCTGGTGGAGCACGAGGGCAAGGGCGTCTTCGCCGGGCTGCCCTCGCCCTTCACGGCGACCCGCTACCACTCGCTGGCCGCCGAGCCGGCGACGGTTCCGGCCGAGCTGGAGGTGACCGCGCGTACCCACGACGGGATCATCATGGGGCTGCGGCACCGTGAACTCCCGGTCGAGGGTGTGCAGTTCCACCCCGAGTCGGTGCTGACCGAGCACGGGCACCGGATGCTGGCCAACTGGCTGGTGGAGTGCGGCGACCAGGGTGCCGTGGCGAGGTCTGCGGGGCTCGCCCCGGTGGTGGGCAGGGCCACGGCGTGACCGCGCTGCGCCCGGAGCGCGAGGACTTGTACGGGGAGACACCGTACGAGTCCTACGGCTCTGCGCCGTACGCGGCCGCGGGCGACCCTCCTACGGCGCCGATGCCCCCGATGGCTTCGGCGCCTCAGGCACATCAGGCGCACCACGCACATCAGGCGCACCAGGCGCCTCCGATGCCTCCTACGGCCTCGGTGGACGAGCAGGCGACCACGCTGCTGCCGCCGGTCGACGACGAGACGGTGGCGCTGCGGATCCCCGGTCCGCCGCCGGGCCCGGAGAGCGAGTCTCTACGCGCCTCTGCAGCCTCCTCGGCCTCATCCGCCACCGGAACCACACCGGGCGGCCGTGCGGCCCGCAGAAAGGCCGCCAAGCGGCGCGGTGGCCGCCATGGCGGGGCCCGGGGGCCGGCGGGCGGGCCGGGTGCCTCCTCGGAGTCCGCGTCGCAGCGGCCGCTCTCCCGTGTCGAGGCCCGGCGCCAGGCGCGGCTGCGCAAGCCGAGCCCGGCCGTGGTCGCGAGCCGGGCGATCGGCGAGGTGTTCATCACCACCGGCATGCTGATGCTGCTGTTCGTCACCTACCAGCTGTGGTGGACGAACGTCCGCGCCCATGCGCAGGCGGGCAGCGAGACGCATCAGCTGCAGGACGACTGGGCCAGCGGCAAACGGGCCCCCGGGGTGTTCGAACCGGGGCAGGGCTTCGCCATACTTCACATCCCCGAACTGGACGTGGTGGCGCCGATCGCGGAGGGCGTCAGCAACAAGAAAGTGCTCGACAAGGGCATGGTCGGGCACTACGGCGAGGGCGCGCTGAAGACGGCGATGCCGGACGCGAAGACCGGCAACTTCGGACTGGCCGCGCACCGCAACACCCACGGTGAACCCTTCCGGTACATCAACAGGCTCAAGGCCGGCGACGCGGTCGTGGTCGAGACGCAGGACACGTACTTCGTGTACAAGGTGACCTCGATGCTGCCGGTGACCCCGCCGTCCAACACCAGCGTGCTGAACCCGATCCCTAGGGGCTCCGGATTCACCGAGCCGGGCCGGTACATCACCCTCACCACCTGTACGCCGGAGTTCACCAGCAAGTACCGGTTGATCGTCTGGGGCAAGATGGTCGAGGAACGCCCGCGCAGCAAGGGCAAGCCGGACGCGCTCATCGAGTAAGGCAGAGGGAACAAGTGGCAGCGACCGCCGACGAGACCGAAGAGCACACCGACGCGTCCGACGGGGCCCGGGCCCCGCGCCGCCGCCCCGGCCGGATCGCGCTGGCGGTCAGCGTCTTCGGTGAACTCCTCATCACGGCGGGCGTGTTGCTGGGCCTGTTCGTCGTCTACTCGCTCTGGTGGACGAACGTGATAGCGGACCGCAAGGCGGACCGGCAGGCCGACAGGGTCCGTGACCACTGGGCCCACGCCACCGACTCGGGCCCCGGCGCGCTGGACACCAAGGACGGCATCGGCTTCCTGCACGTGCCGGCGATGCGCAACGGCGAGGTCCTGGTCGAGAAGGGTACGGGCACTGACGTCCTCAACGACGGCGTGGCCGGCTACTACACGGATCCGGACAAGGCCACGCTCCCCATGACCGGCAAGAAGGGCAACTTCACCCTCGCCGCCCACCGGGACGGCCACGGCGCGAAGTTCCACAACATCGACAAGGTGAAGATGGGCGACGCGGTCGTCTTCGAGACGAAGGACGACTGGTACGTCTACAAGGTGTACTCGATCCTCCCCGAGACCTCGAAGTACAACGTCAAGGTCATCTCCCAGATCCCCAAGGAGTCCGGCAGGAAGAAGCCGGGCCACTACATCACCCTGACGACGTGCACCCCGGTGTACACGTCCGAGTACCGCTACGTGGTGTGGGGCGAGCTGGTCCGGGTGGAGAAGGTGGACAGCAAACGGACGCTGCCGAGGGAGCTGCGCGGTTGACAGAGGTTCTTTGAGTACCTCTGTCGTCTAGCTCATGGCGGTCATGACTCCGACGGCGGCCCGGTCGTCTCGCGTCCCTTCGAGCCTCCGCAGCCGTGCGTGGTGCTGGTGGAGCCGCCGCTCGATGCGCTGGACTCCCGAGCGAAGAGCGACCAGCTCCTTGCGGTGCTCGCCCGATGTTTCGATCAGGGCGTTGAACATCGGCACGACGGTCTTGCCGAGGACGTGGGTGATGCGGTCGTCGAGGGAGGTGGGGTCTGTGCGGACGGGGTTGTCCACAGGCTGCGTACGTGCCAGGTACTCCATGTCGAGAAGGTAGGTGCGTACCTGACGGGCGACGTCGCTGTCGCGGAGGAGCATGGCGATGTTGAGTACAGCGCGCCGGGCGTAGATGGTGAGACTCCGGCGGGCCTGTGGATATCTGCCCAGCGAGAGTGACACGTTGTCACTCTCGAAATTTCACAGGTCAGCGCCTCGCAGCGATCGACGGGCGCACTGCAGTCCAGGCCGCAGACATGAAGTGGGCCCCTGCCGGGAAGTCCCGGCAGGGGCCCATCCGCTGGTGCGGGGCGTCAGCCGCTGGTGCCGCCGAAGATGTTCGGCCCGCCGGTGTTGCCGTTGCCGCCCTGGTCCACCGTGCCCAGGGTGACCGTGTCGCCCTGGTTGACGGTGGAGCCCGGCTGCGGGTTGGAGGCGACGACGATGGCGTTGTCGTCCTGGGAGCCCTGGACGTTGACCTGAAGACCTGCCTGCTCGAGCATCTTCCGGGCGTCCTTGAGCCTCTGGTTCAGGACCTGCGGGACCTGCGTCTGCTGCGGGCCCTGCACCTTGCCGACGTTGAGCGCCACGTTGGTGTTCTTGACGACCTGCTCGCCCGCCTGCGGGTTGGTCGAGAGGACCTTGCCGTCGTCGTCGGGGTTGTTGGTGGGGGTGTCGTTGCAGGTGGGCACCAGGCCCAGGTTCTGCAGCTCGGCCTTGGCGTCGTCGCAGGACTTGCCGACGAGGTCGCTGGGGATGGTGATCTTCTCCTGGGCCTTGGCGACCGTGAGCGTGATCGTGGAGCCCTTCTCCTTCTTCGTGCCGCCCGGCGGGTTCTCGTCGGTGACGACGCCCGGGGTCTGCGTGGAGACCTCGACCTTCTTCTCGACCTCGAAGCCCTTGGCCTTCAGCTGGGACTCGGCCTCGTCGAACTGGATGCCACGGACGTCCGGCACGTCGACCTTGGGTGCGCCGGTCGACACCACCAAGGTGATCGTGTCGCCCTTCTTGACGTCCGTACCCGGCTTGGGGTCCTGGTCGCAGACGTTGCCCTTGGGCTGGTCCGCGCAGGGCTTGCGGGTGGGCGCCGCCAGTTTCAGGTCCCGGTTGACGGCCATCTTCTGGGCGGTGGCGTAGCTGTTGCCGACGAAGTTCGGGGCCCCGAACGTCTCGTTCGTGTTCTTCTGGCTGAAGACCCACTTCCCGATCAGGATCGCGCCGACCAGGACCAGGACGGCCGCGACCACGAGGAGGATCGTGGAGGTGTTGTTCTTCTTCTGCTGGCGGCGCCGGTCGGGGCGGTCGTCGTAGCCGAAGCCGCCCTCGTCCGGGTTCATCGGCGGGAGCATGGTCGTCGCTCCCGCGTCGGCGCCCGGACGCAGTGCCGTCGTCGGCTGGTCGTCGGGGTAGCCGCCGTAGCCGACCGCGCCCATCGCGGCCGTCGCCGCGACCGGCTGGCCGTCGAGGCAGGCCTCGATGTCGGCGCGCATCTCGTCGGCCGACTGGTAGCGATAGTTCGGGTCCTTGACCAGCGCCTTCAGGACGATGGCGTCCATCTCGGGGGTGATCTCGGGGTCGAAGACGCTCGGCGCCTGCGGTTCCTCGCGGACGTGCTGGTAGGCCACGGCCACGGGGGAGTCGCCGACGAAGGGCGGGCGTACCGTCAGCAGCTCGTAGAGGAGACAGCCGGTCGAGTAGAGGTCCGAGCGGGCGTCGACCTGCTCGCCCTTGGCCTGCTCCGGGGAGAGGTACTGGGCCGTGCCGATGACCGCCGCGGTCTGGGTCATGGTCATGCCGGAGTCGCCCATGGCCCGGGCGATGCCGAAGTCCATCACCTTGACCTGGCCGTTGCGCGTCAGCATGACGTTCGCCGGCTTGATGTCACGGTGGACGATGCCGTTGCGGTGGGCGTACTCCAGGCCCTGGAGGATGCCGATGGTCATCTCCATCGCGCGCTCGGGCAGGAGCTTGCGGCCGGAGTGAAGCAGCTCACGGAGCGTGGAGCCGTCGACGTACTCCATCACGATGTACGGGATCGAGACCCCGTCGATGTAGTCCTCGCCCGTGTCGTAGACCGCGACGATCGCGGGATGGTTGAGCGAGGCGGCCGACTGGGCCTCCCGGCGGAAGCGGGCCTGGAAGGAAGGGTCGCGTGCCAGGTCGGCGCGCAGGGTCTTCACTGCCACGGTGCGGCCGAGCCGGGTGTCATGCGCGAGGTAGACCTCAGCCATGCCACCACGGCCGAGCACCTGGCCCAGCTCGTACCGGCCGCCGAGGCGACGCGGCTCTTCCATAGCTACCTACCAGCCCTCTCCGTCGGTCTCGGCCGCGCACGTCCGTGTGCGGCCGAAGGCTGCCGTCCGGGCCTACCGTACCCGGCTCGCGTTGTGTGACCTGGCCAAGCCCGTAACCCGATACAGGACCGGTATCGCAACGTGCAGCGATGTGAAGGGGACGTGTGCAGGGTCACTTCTTGGTCTTGATGACCGCCTCCATGACGTTCTTCGCGATCGGGGCGGCCAGGCCGCCACCGGAGATGTCGTCGCGGTTGGCGTTCTCGTCCTCGACCACCACGGCCACGGCGACCGGCGAGCTGCCGTCGCTGAGCTTGGCGTACGAGATGAACCACGCGTACGGGTTCGCGCTGTTCGCCACACCGTGCTGGGCGGTACCCGTCTTGCCACCGACGGTGACGCCGCCGCCGATCTGCGCCCTCTGACCGGTGCCGCTCTTGACGACCGTCTCCATCATCGACTGCAGGATCTGCGCGTTCGTCGGCGACAGCGGCCTGCTCAGCTCCTGCGGCTCGGTCTTGGCGACCGGGTCGACGTTGGAGGACTGCAGCGTGTCGACCATGTACGGCTTCATCAGCTTGCCGTCGTTGGCGACGGCCGAGGCGACCATGGCCATCTGCAGCGGGGTGGCCGCGGTGTTGTACTGGCCGATGGAGGACAGGGCGGTCTGCGACGAGTTCATGTGCTCGGAGAACACCGAGGCGTTGGCGCGGACCGGGGTGAACTGCTCGGAGTCGAAGCCGAACTTCTTCGCCTCGGCCAGCATCTTGTCGTTGCCGAGGTCGGCGCCGATCTTGCCGAAGACGGTGTTGCAGGACACGCGCAGCGCCTCACGCATGTTCGCGTTCTTGCAGGGGATGTTCCCCTCGTTCTTCAGCTCGGTGGTGGTGCCCTTCATGATGTAGGGCAGCGGGGAGTCGGTGTTCTCGTCCGCCGACTTGTACAGCCCGTTCTCCAGCGCGGCCGCGGCCGTGACCACCTTGAAGGTGGAGCCCGGCGGGTAGGTCTCGCGCAGCGCCCGGTTCAGCATCGGGTCGGCCGGGTTGTTCTTCTTCTGGAGCTTGGTCCAGTTCTTGGCGTCCACGTCGGTGGAGTTGCCCGCGAAGGACGAGGGGTCGTACGACGGGTACGAGGCCAGCGCGAGGATCTTGCCGGTGGACGGTTCGAGGGCGACCACGGCGCCCTTGCCGCCCTGGTTCTTGAGGCCCTCGTACGCCTGCTTCTGCGCGGCCGCGTTGAGCGTGGTGACGACGTCGCCGCCCTGCTTCTGCTTGCCCGTGATCATGTCGAGGGTGTTGCGGAAGAAGAGCCGGTCGTCGTTGCCGGTGAGGATGCCGTCGTTGATCTTCTCCAGCTGGCTGCTGTCGAAGGCCTGCGAGGAGTAGCCGGTGACCGGGGCCCACATGGGCCCGTTCTTGTACGTGCGCTTGTACTTGAAGTCGCCGCTCTTGGACTCGACGGATCCGGTTATCGGCTCGCCGTCGACGATGATGTCGCCCCGCGGGTTCGCGTACCGCTCGATGGCGACCCGGCGGTTGTCCTTGTCGGTGCGAAGCGCGTCGGACCTCACGTACTGGAGCCAGTTGTCGCGGATCAGCAGGGCCAGGACGAGGAGTCCGCAGAAGATCGCGATCCGGCGCAGGGGCTTGTTCATGACGGGCGGACCACCTGGGTCATCTCGGCGTCGGGGTTGGCTGCGGGCGTGGGCGCCGGCCGGCGGGCGGTGTCGCTGATGCGGATCAGGATGCCGATCAGCGCCCAGTTGGCGATCACGGAGGAACCGCCGTAGGCGAGGAACGGCATCGTCATACCGGTCAGCGGGATGAGACCCATCACACCGCCGGCGACGACGAAGACCTGGAGGGCGAAGGCGCCGGACAGGCCGATGGCGAGCAGCTTGCCGAACGGGTCGCGGGCGGCGAGGGCGGTGCGCACGCCGCGTTCCGCGATCAGGCCGTAGATCAGCAGGATCGCCATGATGCCGGCCAGGCCCAGCTCCTCGCCGAAGGTGGCGAGGATGAAGTCGGAGTTGGCGGCGAACCGGATCAGCTCGGAGTGGCCCTGGCCCCAGCCGGTGCCGAGGGTGCCGCCGGAGCCGAACGCCCACAGGGCCTGCTGCAGCTGGTCGGAGTGGACTCCCTGGACGCCCGGGGTACGGCTGAGCACGTACTCGTGCATCGGGTTGAGCCACGCCTGGACACGCACCTGGATGTGCGGCTCGAAGCTCGCCACGCCGACGGCGCCGACCGCGGACATCAGCAGACCGAAGACGATCCAGCTGGTCCGCTCGGTGGCGACGTACAGCATGATGACGAACATTCCGAAGAACAGCAGCGACGTACCGAGGTCGGTCTCGAAGACCAGGATGAGGATCGACATCGCCCAGACGACGACGATCGGGCCGAGGTCGCGGCCACGCGGCAGGTACAGGCCCATGAAGCGGCGGCTGGCCAGGGCCAGCGCGTCACGCTTCACCATCAGGTAGCCGGCGAAGAAGACCGCGAGCACGATCTTGGCGAACTCACCGGGCTGGATGGTGAAGCTGCCGACCTGGATCCAGATCTTGGCGCCGTAGGTGAGGTCGGCGCCGAGGCCCGGGACCAGCGGGAGCAGCAGCAGGACCAGCGCGCCGACCATGGAGATGTAGGTGTAGCGCTGCAGGACCCGGTGGTCCTTGAGGAAGAACAGCACGGCGACGAAGAGCGCGATGCCCATCGCGGTGTAGATCAGCTGGTTGGTCGCCTTGCCGCCGGCCACGCCGATGCCCTGGAGCAGCTTGGACTGGTCGAGCCGCCAGATGGCGACCAGGCCCAGTCCGTTGAGCAGGGTGGCGAGCGGCAGCAGCAGCGGGTCGGCGTACGGGGCGAACTTCCGCACGACGAGGTGGGCGATGCCGGCCAGCAGGCCGAGGCCCAGGCCGTAGGCCAGCAGGCCCGCGGGCACCTGGTCGTCGAGGGCCAGGCCCACGTTGGCGTAGGCGAACACCGGGATGGCCACGGCGAAGATCAGCAGGGCCAGCTCGGTGTTGCGGCGGCTCGGTGCGCCGATCGCGCCGATCGTGGACGTGTGGTGGGTCGGCGAATTCGAAGTACTGCTCATCGTGTGACAGGGCCTCTCACGGCTTTACTGCTTGCCGCACTGATCGACGACCTTCTGCTCATCCTCGGAGAGGCTCGGGCCGGGATTGGGCGTGGCGGTCGCGGACGGGGTCGGGGACTTGGACTTCGGAGACGTCGTGGAGGCCGACGGGTTCGGCGTCGGTGATGCCTTGGACGTGAGGGAGGTACGGGTGGTTCCCGTGGTGCCTCCGGCCTCGCCCTGGCCCGTCTTGGCGTTCTTCTCGGTCTCCGCTGCCGTGCGTTCCGCCTGCTTCTTGCACGCGGAGGCCTGCACGGACAGTGCCTCGATCTTCGTCTGGGCCTGCTGCAGACCACCTGCCGCGATCGTGTTCTTGACCTGCTTCTGCTGGTAGGGCGGCAGGTACTTGAGTTCGATCTCGGGGTGGTCCTTCTCCACCTCCGAGAGCGACACCCACGCCAGGTCCTGGCTGATGCCGCGGTACAGCGCCACGTGCTCGCCGCTGGTGCCGACGTAGTACTGCGTCTGTGTCCAGCGATAACCGCTGTACAGGCCGCCGCCGATGACCGCGAGGGCCAGGCCGCCGTAGAGGGACCGCTTCAGCCACTTGCGGCCCTTGCGCGGCTTGACGAAGTCCTCGTCGGTGTAGTCGCCGAAGCTTCCGGCCGGGATGTAGCCGGTGTCGCCGGAGCCGGGCGGGCCGAACTCGCCGCCGCCCTGTCCGTGGCCCTGGCGGCCGAGGTGGGAGGCGCGGCCGGCCGGGGTCTGCATGATGCCGTTGTCGTGCAGGTGGTGCTGGTTCTCGGCGACGGCGCCGACCACCACCGGGGTGTCGGACAGCTGCCCGGCGAGGGTGTCCCCGGTGTCCAGGTCGAGGACGTCGGCGACGATGACGGTGATGTTGTCGGGGCCGCCGCCGCGCAGCGCGAGCTGGATCAGCTCCTGCACGGTCTCCTGCGGGCCCTGGTAGCTGGCGAGGGTCTCCTCCATCGTCTGGTGGGAGACGACGCCGGAGAGTCCGTCGGAGCAGATCAGGTAGCGGTCGCCGGCCCGGACCTCGCGGATCGACAGGTCGGGTTCGACGTGGTCGCCGCTGCCGAGGGCGCGCATCAGCAGGGAGCGCTGCGGGTGGGTGGTGGCCTCTTCCTCGGTGATCCGGCCCTCGTCGACGAGCCGCTGCACCCAGGTGTGGTCCTGGGTGATCTGGGTCAGCACCCCGTCGCGCAGCAGGTACGCCCGCGAGTCGCCCACGTGCACGAGACCGAGCCGCTGCCCGGTCCACAGCAGGGCGGTGAGGGTGGTGCCCATGCCCTCGAGCTGGGGGTCCTCCTCGACCATGGCGCGCAGCTGGTCGTTGGCGCGCTGCACGGCGGTGCCGAGGGAGGTGAGGATGTCGGAGCCGGGCACGTCGTCGTCGAGCGTGACCAGGGTGGAGATGACCTCGGAGGAGGCGACCTCGCCGGCCGCCTGGCCGCCCATGCCGTCGGCGATGGCGAGCAGGCGCGGACCGGCGTAACCGGAGTCCTCGTTGCCCTCCCGGATCATGCCCTTGTGCGATCCGGCGGCGAAGCGCAGTGACAGACTCATGCGCACCTCGCCAGTCGGCTCCGGGTACAGCCGGTCGTGTCGAGCCACACTGCCCACCCTCCGGTCGGGAGCGCGCCGGAGACCGGGGTGCGGCCTGCCGCTGCGTGCTCGCTCCGCTCGCTCATTGTCGTACTACTTCCGCAGCTCGATGACGGTTTTGCCGATGCGGATCGGCGCGCCCAGCGGGATCGGTGTGGGGGTCGTCAGCCGGGACCGGTCCAGATAGGTGCCGTTGGTGGAGCCGAGATCCTCGACGATCCACTGGCCGTCGCGGTCCGGGTAGATCCTGGCATGGCGGCTGGAGGCGTAGTCGTCGTCCAGCACGATCGTGGAGTCGTGTGCCCGGCCCAGGGTGACGGTCTGGCCCTGCAGTGCGACGGTGGTGCCGGTCAGTGTGCCTTCGGTCACAACCAGCTTGGTGGGGGCGTTGCGGCCCCGCCTGCCGCCGCCACCCTGCTGGCCGCGCTGCTGCGGGGGCGCGGACTGCTGCCGGGCCGCCTGCTGCGGACGCGTGGCCTCCCTACGCGACCCGCGCTGGGTGACACGCGTACCGAACAGGTCGCTCCGGATGACCTGCACGGCCACGATCACGAACAGCCACAGTACGGCCAGGAAACCCAGCCGCATGACCGTGAGGGTCAGCTCTGACATTGCCCCCGCTTCACCCTTCGGCTTGCCGGTAAATGATGGTGGTGCTGCCCACGACGATCCGCGAGCCGTCGCGGAGCGTAGCGCGGGTGGTGTGCTGCCCGTCCACCACGATGCCGTTGGTGGAGCCGAGATCCTGGATCGTCGAGGGCGTTCCGGTCCGGATCTCGCAGTGCCGGCGGGAGACGCCGGGGTCGTCGATCCGCACGTCGGCGTCGGTGCTGCGGCCCAGCACCAGCGTCGGGCGGGAGATCTGGTGGCGGTTGCCGTTGATCTCGATCCAGTGGCGGGTGCGCCCGCCGCTCGCCGGGGCGGCCGAGGGCCGCTGCGGGGCGGGCTGAGGGTAGCCGTAGCCGCCGGGCCGGGCACCGGGCGGCGGCGCGGACGGCATCGGAGGCGGTCCGGCGGGAGCGGCGGGCGGGTAGCCGTAGCCTCCCTGGCCGGGGCGGCCGGCCGGAGCCGCGGGGGCCGCGCCCTGCTGGCTGGCGGAGGAGGCGAGGGTGCGCGAGCGCACCCGGTACAGGCCGGTGTCGAGGTCGTCCGCCTTCTCCAGGTTGACCTTGATCGGGCCCATGAAGGTGTAGCGCTGCTGCTTGGCGTAGTCGCGCACCATGCCGGCCAGCTCGTCGCCGAGCTGCCCGGAGTAGGGGCTCAGGCGCTCGAAGTCCGGCGCGCTCAGCTCCACGATGAAGTCGTTGGGGACCACGGTGCGGTCCCGGTTCCAGATGGTGGCGTTGTTGTCGCACTCCCGCTGGAGCGCACCGGCGATCTCGACCGGCTGGACCTCGGACTTGAAGACCTTGGCGAAGGTGCCGTTGACCAGACCTTCGAGACGCTGCTCGAACTTCTTCAGGACTCCCATGGGGCACCTCCTCCGTCGCTGACGCTGCTTCCTTGCCCTGCTCTGTGCCGCTGTCTTGCCCGGTACTGCTTACTGATCGTATCTACGCGCCCGGCAATCAGCCGGTTCCCCGAGCAGCTCCCCTTCGAACTCCTCCAGACAAGGATCGTAGAGGCGGGCACTGACCAGTGTCCCGCACCGTGCTGTGGTCCCGGTCCGTCTCCTGGGGAGATGCCCGTGACCGGTACGAGGTTGATACGTGAACTGGGACTCTCTGAAACGTGGCCGGGTACGGGGCGGTGCCGGGCGGCCGGGAACGGATGTGAACCCACCCCGTACGGCGTGCTAATGTTCTGCGTGTCGGAAGGGGCCGCCCCGAGAGGGACGGAGCCGGAGGACACACCCAATGCGCGGGTGGCGGAATAGGCAGACGCGCTGGATTCAGGTTCCAGTGCCCGCAAGGGCGTGGGGGTTCAACTCCCCCCTCGCGCACACAGAGAAACCGAAGAAACGGGTCTCTGCCGGTGACGGAAGTCACGGCGGGGGCCCGTTTCTCGTTGTGTCCGGGTTTGTGAGGGATCGCACAGTCTGGGGACGGACGTAGGAGACCCCATCGGTGAGCCATCTCACCGATGGGGTCTACGGCTTTTCTTCAAGTGATGTCGTGCTGTTACCTGGGGGCTTGCCCGGCTAGGCGGCGGCGGGTGTGAGGTGCCCGGTCGGGGTCCAGGTCTTGGGTTCTTTCGTCTGACGGCGATGGTGGGTGCGCCGGCGTGGTCGCTCGCCGCCGAGCGACAGAGTGTCCAGCCACTTCTTGATCTTGCGGCGGTTGGCGTGGGCCAGCTGGAAGGCGAGCAGGATCGTTTGCGCTGCGATGCCGCGGATGCGGCGGGAGCCGGCCGACTCGATGCCCTCGGCGAGCGGGTTCTTGGCGTAGCCGTTGTAGCCCTCGACGCTGTTGCGAAGACGGAAGTAGACCTTCTGCCATTCCGGGCCGCCGTACTCCAGCGCCTGCCAGTGCTTGGCGCCGGTCTCGGGGCTGATGGTGATGGTGCGCTGGCGGCAGACCTTCAGCGGGCCGACCGGGCTGGGTTCCGGGTCGACCAGGGGGAGATGGATGCCGCGGCCCATGGTGCGGGGTTTGATGGGGCACTGGGCCTTGCCTGCCTCCGCGGGGCACATCATCCGCTGGTAGCCGTCGGCGTCGGTGTTCTCCTTGGGCATCAGGCGATAGCCGCGGCGTGCCGCGATCAGCCGGACCCAGGTCTCGCGGTCGATGCGGTCCGCGTGCAGGTCGATGGTGGCGGTGATGAGGGGCTGGGGCATGGATGGGCAGTACCAGCGGCCCTCGACGAGGATCGCGCCGTCTGTTCCGCCTTGCTTGCCGAGCTGGTCGGCCCGGTAGTCGTAGACGGGTTTGTAGCCCATGGCTCGGACGGGGAGCTGCCATTCGTCGGGCTCGGAGTTGTTGGTCGCCGGCGAGGAATCCGGGTTTGTATCCACGCTCCCGGAGTCGGTTGAGGATTTTCAGGCCGTTGTACGCCGGGCGATAACCGGGCTTGTCGAGGGCGGCGCCGAGGACGAGGGCGGGGAGGACCTCGGGGTTCGGCGTGCCGTCGTCGAGGAGTACGGCGTCGTGTTCGGCGTCCCGGGTCACGATGAGGTGGGCTTCGTAGCCGAAGAGGTACTTCTTCTTGAGCGAGGGCTTCTTCTCGCGCATTGGGGGCCTGGCCTTGCCCTTCTTGGTGGGTGCTGGGGCGGGGCGCATGGAGTCGGCGACGGGCGCGTCGGGGTCCCGGTGGTCGCCTTCGCGTACGTACCAGCCGGCGTCCGGGTCGGTGGCGAGCTCCGGCCCGTTCGTGCGGCGGCCGCGAGAGAACGTGCGGACGGGTGTGGCGTCCACGCCCAAGGAGACCTCTGCCAGCTCGCTCAGCAGGCTGTGGAGAGGCCGTACGGAGGCGTCGAGCAGGAACTCGGTGAACAGGGCCAGTCGCCGCTCCCGTTCGGCGAGATCATCGACGTCCGCTGCCGCCGTCTGGTCGTGGGCTTCCTCTCGTGAGAGATGCCCATTCGGCGGCAGTGGGGATGGGTTCATCGCGTCCTTCATCGCGTGGAAGAGCCGGCGGACGACGGCGTAGGCCGCTTCGAACCCCTTGTCGTGGTCCTCGTACTCGGGGATTTCCAGCAGCGTGCGCAGCTGCGGGGTGATGCGGAAGTACAGGATGTCGGTGACCCGTTCCAGGACGATCTTGCCGCCGGTGTCCTGGGTGCACAGGTGAAGGCCGATCAGGAGGCTTCTGAGGTGCAGGGTGCGGTGTCGGCCGCGTGGGAGGTGGACGAACTCCTCGAGGAGCGGGACGAGTCCACTGGTGTCCACCTCCTCGATCGCCGCTTCGACGTCGGCGTCTGTGATGAGCCTGCGCTTCTCGCGCATGGCTAGCAGGCGCTCGTGGCGCTGCTGCACGACTGCAGTCGGTGGCCCGAAGCCATGGCTCAGGACGGGCATTCCTCACCGACCGGGCGGGAACCGCTCCGGACACCCTCGCCCCGCCCGGAGCACCCGCGCAACTCCGTGAGGAGGCCGTGCCGCCCGGCTGGGGACCCACGGCCGGACGAGGATGCGGGGCACGTCGGCGGCACCGATGCCGCAGAGTCGCCCTGCGGTGACATCACACCACTTGGAAGTTGGCCATCATCGCCATGTCCTCGTGCTCCAGGTTGTGGCAGTGCAGCATGTACCGGCCGCGGTGGCCGCGGAAGCGGACCAGTACGTCGACGACCTCGTACGGGCGGACGTCGACCGTGTCCTTCCAGCCGGCGTCGGTGGGTTCGGGCGCGCGTCCGCCGCGGGACAGGACCTGGAAGTGGGCCAGGTGCAGATGCACGGGGTGGTGGAAGTCGCTGGTGAAACGCCAGCGTTCGACGGTGTCCAGGCGCGGCCGGGCCAGGATCTCCGAGGTGCTGAAGGGGCGGCCGTTGATGGTCCACGCGTCGTCGGAGCGGCGGAAGTCGAAGTGCCGGATGGCGACGGCGGACGCCGGGTGCAGGGCCGCGTACCTGGAGAGGCGGGCGGGTACGTGGCTGTGGTCCTTCTCCTTACGGGCGATACGGAAGCGCATGACCTGGCGCATACGGCCGTCCGCCAGGGTGTTGACCAGGGTGACGTGGCTGCCCACGGGGCAGTCGGTGAGGTCCACGACCACGTCGAAGCGTTCTGCCGGAGCCATAGGGATGCCGCCCAGACGCTGGGGCGTGGCCAGCAGACCGCCGTCACCCCCGATCTGCACGAACGGGAGAGTTCCGCCGTGCTCCCGTTCCAGCACCAGGTGGTAGCGGCGGGCGTTGGAGGCGTTCAGCAGCCGCAGTCGGTGTCGGGACGCGGAGACCTCGGCCTCGGGCCAGGGGGCGCCGTTCACCAGTTGTACGTCGCCGAGGACGCCGTCCATGTAGGCGTCCTCGACGCCGGGGGTGCCGGTGCACGTGAGCGAGTGGCCCGGGTAGCGGAAGGAGCCGTCCTCCTCGAAGGAGCGGTCGCAGATCATCAGGGGGATGTCCCGCTCGCCGCCGGGCAGCGGCAGAGCGTCCTCCTCGCGGTCGTGGACGAGGAACATCCCGGCGAGACCGCGCCAGACCTGCGGGGCGCTGAAGTCCATGCGGTGGTCGTGGTACCAGAGCGTCGCGGCGCGCTGGTTCATCGGGTACTCGTAGGTCTTGTAGCCCTCCGAGACCGTCCAGTCGGAGGCGGGGGCGTGCATGCCGCCCATGCCGTGGGTCATGCCCCGCGTCCTGAACTCGGCGCCGCACCGCGCGGGCACCAGCACGTCGGTCGGGTAGCCGTCGGAGTGCGGCGGGGTCACGCCCCCGTGCAGGTGCAGGGAGGTGGGCACGGACAGCTTGTTGAGGACCCGTACCTCCACCCTGCGCCCCGAGCGGGCGGTGAAGGTGGGGCCGGGGAAGATGCCGTCGTAGCCCCAGACGGTCGTCTTCAGGCCAGGGATGATCTCGACGGCCCCCTGGCGCTGGGTGATGTCGTAGTAGTCGGTGCCGCCCGTGGTGCGGGTCGGGCGGGCGCGTGGCGGTACGGGCAGGGGCACGGCGAACTGCCGGGGCGGCCGGATCCTGCTGAACAGGACCGTTCCGGTGCGCTCGCCCGACCACTTCTCGTACGCCACCGCTGCGGCGGGTATGGCGAGCCCGGCCGTGGCGCCGGCGCTCAGGCCCAGGAATCGTCGACGAGACGTCACCTGCCCTCCCGGCCCTTGTACGTGTACGCCCAGCAGGACAGCGCCACGCCGACCCCGAACACGCCGAGTGCCAGCGGGACATGACCGCCCAGCATCCGGGCCGCGCCCAGCCCCATCTGTGCGCCGACCAGCACGACCAGTCCGACCGCGAGCGCGAAGGGCCAGGCCGGACCCCGCATCGAACGCCACACCAGCAGCGCCGCCACAGCCTCGACGAGAGCCAGGGTGGCGAGCAGCTGTGCATTGGCCGCGTGCAGGTCGAGGAAGCGCACGTCACCAGTGATGAACAGGCCGGCCAGCGCCGCCTGGAGCAGGGTGTCGAAGAGAAACAGCAGCGATGTGGTGCGGAGCAGGGTGAGGGGCCAGGTACGGGGCCGCTCTGCACGCGTGCGGGAAAGCGGCGCCCCTTCCGCCGGGCGCGGGAGGGGAACCGCAGTGTCTGTGGATGTGTCAGCCATGAGTCACCTCGTCGGCGGGGTGCGGGATGGCCGTGCCGAGCCGTCGTGCCGCGAGAAGCGTCAGGACTCCGGCGACCGCGAGGACGGCGAATGCCAGCCGGTACGAGCCAGCGGTGCCGGAGAGATCCTCCTCGGCGCCGTGCTGGATGCTCGCGATCAGGTTCACGCCGATCGCGGCACCGATGTTGCGGCAGAGGGTCACGGCACCGGTGTACGCGCCGAGCTGCTCCTGGGGCGCGGCGTTCTGCGCCTGTACGAGGGCGGTGGCGACGGTGAAGCCCGTGCCGAGGCCGGCGAGGAGCTGCGCCACGACGGCCGTGATGAGCGAGGGATGCGGCGTCAGGCACAGGACGGCGGGGCCGGCGACGAGCAGCACCGCGCCGCCCGAAGCCACCTTGCGGGCACCGTGCTTACCGAGCAACCCGGCGCAGACCGCGGAACCGGCCACCCACCCGAGCGAGGCGACCAGGACGACCATGCCGCCGGCCGCGTCACCGGCCGCGCCCGTCCGGGTCAGGGCCAGCGGAAGCTGGGTGACGGAGGCGTAGAGGACGACTGAGGCCCCGATGGAGACCAGCGCGGCGGCCCGTGCCGCCCGGTCCGTCACCATGGCGACCGGGATCAGGGAGACCGACGGATCGCGTCGGACCTGGGTGAGGTGCAGGGCGATGACGGCTACCGCGACCACAGCGGCTACCGCGAGGACGGGAAGCGCCGGTGACACCAGCACCACCAGCAGGGCGGTGAGCCCCACCGAGAACGTCGTCAGCGCGGGGACGTCGACCCGTCCGCGCTGCCCCGCCTCCGTACTCCGGCCAGGTGCCTGGCGCGCCACCACGAGCGCCGCGACCAGCGCGAGCGGGAGGTTCGCGGCGAACACCCAGCGCCAGCCGACCGTCGCCTGCGCCGCCGACCCCAGTGCCGGACCGGCGACCGCGGCCAGACCCCACACCGCCGAGAGGAGTCCCTGCATCTTGGCGCGGCCGGCCGCGTCGAAGACCTGCCCCACCAGAACGTACGACAGCGTCACCACCGCCCCGGCTCCGAGGCCCTGTACCGCACGGGCGGCGATCAGCGCGACCATGCCCGGGGCGACCGCCGCGCCGGCCGACCCGGCTGCGAACAGGCCCAGCGCGACGCACATGGACACCCGCGCCCCGAACCTGTCCGCCGCGGCTCCCGAGACCGCGGTCGCCAGGATGCTGCAGAGCAGGAAGCCGGAGACGAGCCAGGGGTACAGCTCCTCGTGGCCCAGGGTGCGTGCCATGGTCGGCAGGATCGAGCCCACGACCGTGGAGTCGGCGGCCGCCAGGAAGAGAGCCAGCAGGGCGCTTGCGATCAGTGCGCGGCGCCCGGCCGGAGCGCCGCCCTTCGCCCGCGCGTCGCGTGCCTCGTCGACGACGGTCACTTGCCCTGCCCGTCCCCGCCAGCCTGCGCCGCCTCGAACGCCTGGAAGCCGTCCTCGATGCCCATGAAGATGTCGTTCACGACCAGGTAGCCCTGAGCGATGAGCGGCGAGTCACGCAGTTCCTCGATGAGGAAGTAGTACGCCTTCAGGTCCTCGGTCTCCAGCAGGGCGAAGTCGGAGAACGCGGTGTGGAACGCCTCGGCGTCGAAGAAGCGGGCGGAGACGCGGTCGGCGTACTTGGCGAACACCGGGAAGATGTGCGCGGCCTCCATCGCGTTCCGCTCCTCGCGGGGGAGCGCCAGCCACGCCGGGGTGAAGGTGTAGGTCAGGATGATCGTGGTCTTCACGACAGCTCCAGGGGGTGGTGAGGGTGGACGGGCACGGTGCCGGGGCCGCCCGGGGGGTGAACCGACCCCGGCACCGTGGGTTTGTGGACCGTCAGACGTGGACCGACGTCGTGCCGCTGAACCTCTCCAGCAGGGCACGGGTCTCGTCGTCGAGGGCGTCGTCGAGCTTGGTGATCGGGCCCGAGAGGGCGAGCCGACCGAAAGCCATGGTCAGCTCCACCTGCATCTGGTGGATCCGGTTGCCTTCGGTGTAGTCGACTCCGAACGTCTCCTTGGCGTGCTTCTCGAAGAGCATGGCCAGTTGGACGTTGAGTTCCTCGGTGCCCGCGACGATGCGCCGCATCGCCGCCTGCTCCTCCTCGTCGAAGGAGGGGATCAGCTCGTCGATGACCCAGTGGTCGGTCCGGACGTGCCGCTCCTCGTCGAGGTTGTGCAGGTGCAGCAGCTTCGGCAGGAAGTACGACATCTCCGGGTCGTAGGCCCGGGTGCGCCGCTCGATCACCGTGATGATCGACTCCCCGATGTACGCGGTGCAGCACAGGGCAGCCAGCTTCACGTACGGGGACTCGGCGCCGAGGTAGAGGGCGAGCCGCTCGTTGAACAGGTTGTCCGGCAGGACGAAGTCCACACCGCCCAGCTCACGCACGTACCGGTAGAAGGCGTTGGCGTGGTTGAGCTCTTCGGAGGCGAAGCAGGACAGCGCGTCGTGCAGGCCGCGGCCCTCGGTGAACGGGTCGTCCTGACCCTGCACTTCGGACAGGACGATGGACATCACCGCGGAGACGTGCCGCTCGATCTCGGCGAGCTGGGCGAGTTCCTTGACCGCGTAGGCGACCGCCGCCTGTTCGTGGCCCTCCTCGTCGAAGCAGACCCGGGAGAGGTAGGCGAGTTCCGCGTCGTTGCGGGCTCTCTCCCAGGGCAGGGCGTTCGGGTGGAAGGTGTTGACGTGGGCGAGTTCGTTGACCCGCTCCAGAGCCTGGGCCGTCACGCTGCCGCCTCCATGTCGATGTAGCTGAGTGCGTTGTAGATGGTCCGCTCGGTGTCGAGGATGGCTCGACGGCCGTGCATCACACGGGTGTTGTCGATGACGGCGATGTCGCCGTCCTGCCAGTCGAGGTTCTCGGTGAGCTGGTCGGTGACGTCCGAGATCTCCAGGATGAGATGGGTCGGGAAGTCGGTGCCGTCGGCGAAGGTGATGCGCGGCTTCTCGTAGTTGGTCGAGGGGCCGAGGATGGAGTTCGCGAAGGCGATCCGCTCACCGAAGAGAGTCGGTGCGGCGGCCGGGGTGCGGAAGGCGTAGGTGATGCCGCCGTCCTCGTGCAGCTCGACGGTGGTGCCCGGCACGGAGTCGGCCAGGGCGCGCAGCTGCTCGAAGGTGATCTCCTCCAGCGGCACCCGCTGCTCCATCATGTGGAACGCCATCGCACGCCACTGCTGCTCGCCGACGTAGCGGGAGTAGACGATGTCCTGGGCCGAGAAGGCGGCCCTTGCCTCGTCGGAGAGGGCGTCCCAGACCCGGTAGCCGTCGCAGACGGTGGTCTGCGAGCCCTCCTTGGCGGCCTTCTCGGAGAAGAACCAGGCGAGGTGGGAACGGAAGGGGTTGTTGCCGTTCTCGGTGTGCAGGCCGATGGGGCCGGTGCCGGCGTCGACCTTCTGGGCGACCTCGGAGTAGAAGTCACGGGCCGGGTCGATGGTGGTACGGACGCTGACGTTGTTGACCAGCGCGGTGAAGGCGTCCATGCCGGCGCCGAAGCCGCGCAGCAGCAGGAAGCCGGACTCCGCGAGCAGCTTCAGCAGGTGGGCCGGGTCCACGTCGGCGGCCGAGCCGGGGCCGGCCGGGGTCAGGACGAGGCCCTGCCCGGTGCCGTAGGGCGCGGTGTGCACTGCGGTACTCATACGTGCTCCTCGATGGGGTCCTGGGCGAGCAGAAGGTCGCGGACGGCCTGCCGCTTGGGGCGGCCGGTCACGGTGAAGCAGGTGAGGTAGCGGGGGTCGTCCTCCCGCATGAGGCGGATGTCGGTGACCCGTTCGACGTCGGACAGGTTCCGCAGCCCGAAGTCGGTGATCTCCTTGCGGATCACGTCCTCGTCGCGGGCCGCGTCCACGACGAACAGGCCGCGTACGGTGTCGAGTCCGTCCGCGAGGACGACGGCTTCCCGGACGAAGGGGAGCTGCCGGTACTGGGCCTCGACGAACTCCGGGGAGACGTTGCGGCCGCCCGCGGTGATGATGATGTTTTTCTTGCGGCCGACGATCCGGATGTAGCCGTCGTCGTCGATGGTGGCGATGTCACCGGTGTGCAGCCAGCCGTCCTCGTCGACGGCGCAGCTGGAGGGGTCCTCGACGGTGTATCCGGCGAAGAGGGAGCTGCTGCGGACGTGCAGCTCTCCGTCGTCGGCGACCCGCACCTCGACGTGGTCGAGCGGCTTGCCGACCGTGCCGATGCGGACGTTGCCCGGGAAGTTCCAGGCGACGACCGAGCTGTTCTCGCTCAGCCCGTAGCCCTCGTACAGCGGCAGGCCGTACTCCTGGAGACGGGTGAGCACCTCGGGCGGCACCGGCGCTCCGCCGCAGGCGATGAACACCGGGCCGTCGTGCCCGAACAGCCGCTGGTGCCTTTGCACCAGGTCCTCTTCGGGATGCTGGTCGCACAGCGACAGAAGCAACGCGGCCATGGTCGGCGGCACCACCATCGCGGTGGGGCGGGCCGAGCGCAGCAGGGACAGCATGCGCGGCCCGGCGTCGCCCGAGGTACCCACGAGTGCCGTGCCGGGCGGCAGGAAGGCCACCGAGCCGCCCGCCAGGAACGGCATGTACAGACCGGTGACCTGCTCCACCAGCAGGCTGAGCGGCACGATGGACAGGTAGCGCCGGAAGATCTCCGGGTCGCTGCGCCGGCGCAGCGAGTCCAGGAGGGCCTCGATGCCGTGCCTACGGATCATCACGCCCTTGGGGGCGGAAGTCGTCCCCGAGGTGTGGATCACCTTGAAGACGGCGTCCTCGTCCCAGGAGACGATGGGGTGGGCGACTCGCTCGTCCCGGTACGCCCCCGCGGCGATCAGGGCGGGCAGGTCGACCGCGTCGACACGGCAGCCGGCTGTCAGGACTCGCTCGGTCCCCCACTCCTCCAGCCTGGCGGCACCACGACTGTCCACGAGGCACGCGTCGGCCCCAGCCAGCAGGGATGTCGCCTGTTCGGCGCTGAAGGCCGTGGGAACCGGGATCTCGACGGCGCCCGAGAAGAGCAGCGCGAGGTCGGCGACGACCCATTCGGCCGAGTTCTCGGCCAGCAGGCCGACCCTCGGCGTGCGGCCCAGTCGGGCCGCGAGGACGGCGATTTCGTCGGCGAGCACCTTGGCGGCGCCGATCACCTGGCGGTAGGTCCACCTCAGCGAGGGGCCACCGGTCGGGGAGAGGACCTCGACCATGGTGTCGTCGCTGTCGGCGCGGGCCAGCAGGCCGTCGATCAGCGAGACGCGAGTGTCAGACACCGGCCAGCTCCTTGGGGCGACGCGGGATCAACTGCATGTCGATGGAGGCGAACTGGTACCGGCCGACGCCGTTGACGAAGGACTGGGTCTGCTCCGCGATCACTGCGTAGACCACGAGCGGCCGCTGGTCGTAGAAGGTGCCCCAGTCCTCCAGCTCCGCCGGGTCCAGCCGGGCCGGGTCGGCTTCACCGATGGGATTGAAGACGATGCCCAGCCGCTTCTGCAGCGCGAGCGACCTCTGCGTGGAGGTCATGACGGCGTAGCGGCAGCCGAGGCCCCACAGGACCACGGTCAACGCCTTGAACAGCTCCGCGCCGGCGGTGGCACGCACCGAGGCCACCGAACCGAGCTGCACGATCTCGTGACGGCCCGTCACCGGCTGGCCGTCGGCGACGATCAGCTCCTCCACCGGGACGTCCAGGTACTTCTCCAGGAAGAGCGGCCCGCCCTCGGCGGGGGTGAGGCCGGTGCACGCGAGGACCTCCTCGCGACCGGTCTCCTCGTTCCGCTCCAGGTAAGAAAGGAACTGCTCCGGGTTTACTTCGACGCGCGCTCCGAAGGTGTTCGCATAAACCTTCTTGACCAGCTCGGCGGATTCATCCCACCATGCCGAACCGCGCTCGGACAGCACAATACGCATTACTCGTACCCCCCTGTACGACGCTCTTTCTCCGTGGCTGGTTTCACTTGGTCGGCCACCACTGTCGAAGACCCACCGACACGGCCCTGAACTGCGGACATGCAGACAGCATGACGATCTCGCCACACATGAGAAAAGCCCCCGTGAAATGAAAGAGAGAGATACGGGGAGCCCCGTCGACCGGAAACCGGCCACACCCCCCGTGCACTCCTATTCTGCCCGACCGAAAACGCACCGACCACGTTTTACGGCTGCGCATGCACGCCATGGCAGGAATTCGCCAGACACCGGCCGGCGGAGCCGGTGCCCCGCACGGTGGCCGCTGCCGCGCCGGTCAAACGGTAACGTGTAGATGTTCGAGTGACGCACGGGGGAACGGGGATACGAGTGGGACGACTTGGTGACCCACAGGGCAAGGTGGAGCAGAGCGCCGTCGCACCGGCCCTCTACCAATGGGTGCGGACGGGGGGTGCGACCGACGACCACACGCTCGGTGCCGAGCTGGGCGTCGGTGTCGAGGAACTGGACTCCGCCTGGACCGAGTTGAGAGAGCTGGGCCTGGTGCACACCGGCGTCGGCGGCTCCTCCGTCTCTCTGGTCGACCCCGAGGCGGCGCTGCTGCGCCTGCTGGAGGAGCAGCGGCGCTACATGAACCTCCACATGGACTGGCTGGACCGGGGCATGTGGGCCGTGGAGAGCCTCGTCGGCCGGTACCGCCACAGCGTGGACCAGGAACGGGCCGGCATCGAGGTCGAGGTGATCACGGATACCGCCCGCATCCACCGGCTGCTCGACGACCTGGTCGACCTGGTCCAGACGGACGTCGCCTCGTTGCACCCCGGCCCGCTGCCACCGGCCGAGGTGCTGCGCTGCGGCCTGGAGCGCGACCGCGTGCACATCGAACGCGGGTCCCGGGTCCGCACGGTCTACCCGTCGCACTTCGCCAACGCCCCTTACGTCCAAGAGCACTTGCAGGAGCTGCTCGCGCTGGGCAGCGAGGTGCGGCTGAGCCCGACGGTCCCGTTGCACATCATCGTCGCGGACGGCCGTATCGCCGTCCTGCCGATCGACCCGGACGAGCCGCAGAAGGGCGTCATCCTGGCGCGCGGCGCGGCGCTGGTGCGGTCGTACGCGGCCCTGTACGAGTACTGCTGGCACGCGGCTTCGCCGGTGACGCCCGACCACGGGGTGGAGCCGCCGACCCATGCCGCCACGGAGCAGCAGCAGACCGTGGTCCGGCTGATGGCCACCGGCATCAAGGACGAGCAGATAGCTCGGCACCTGGGTATCTCCTTGCGGACGTTGAGCCGTGTCACGTCGGAAGTCATGCAGCAGTTGGGGGCGGAGAGCCGTTTTCAGGCGGGTGTGCGGGCTTTGGAGCTGGGCTGGCTGAGCTGAGCCGTGGGCTCAGGTTCGGCTGCCTCTCGCACCCCGTGCCGGTCCCACCAACGCACTAGCGGCGCCGGAGCCCACCACGCCGCCCGGCCCAGGAAGCGGAGGACGGCGGGCATGAGCAGCAGCCGGACCACCGTGACGTCGAGGACGATGGCCACCGCCATACCGACGCCGATCATCTTCACGAAGCTGATCCCGGAGGTCGAGAAGGCCGCCACGACCACGACCAGCAGCAGCGCGGCGCTCGTGATGATGCGGGCGCTGCGCTGCACGCCGACCGCCACGGACTCCATCGCGTCACCGCTACGGTCCCAGTGCTCCCGCATGCGGGCCAGAAGGAACACCTCGTAATCCATGGACAGACCGAACAGCACCGCCAGCATCAGGATGGGCTGACTGGCGTCGAGTGTCCCCGTCGCGGTGAAACCGAGCAGTCCGTCCCCGTGGCCTTCCTGGAAGACCCACACGACGACACCGAAGGCAGCGAAGAGCGAGAGGGCGTTCATCGCCACAGCCTTAAGGGGCAGGACGAGCGAGCCGAAGGCCAGGAACAGCAGCACCATCGTGGCGAGTACGGCGATCAGCGCCATCCAGGGCAGGTGCGCGGCCAGGCTGTCCAGCTGGTCCACGAGTGCGGCGGTGGCGCCGCCGACCAGCACCTCGGCGTGGGCCGGCGGCTGCACCCCGCGGACCTGAGTGACCAGGTCCCGCGCCTGCTTGCTCATGGGGTACGCCGAGTAGCCGACCTGGACGAGCGCCGAGGAGTCGTGCACGGCCGTCACCTGGGCACCTTCGGCACCGTGCAGCCGCGACAACCGGCCGGTGAAGGCGGCGAGTTCGGCCTGGGCGCTCGCTCCGTCCGCCCGCCGCCCGCCGTCGAAGGTGACCACCACGGACATCGGCGAGGCGAGGTTGCGGGTGAAGTCGCCATCCAGGCGCTCGCTGGTGACGCGGCTGCCGGTGTGTTCGGGCAGCACCTTCTCTGTGACGCCACCCCAGTTCGCCTGCAGGAAGGGCAGCCCCAGGGCGACCAGCAGGGCGACGACGGGGACGGCCACCAGCACCGGCCGACGCATGACGGCACGCGCACTGCGGTACCAACGCCCGGTCTCCACAGGTTCGTTGGGCCGCCGGCCAGCGGGCAGGGGGATACGCAGGGCGTTGACCCGGGGACCGAGGACCGCCAGCAGCGCCGGAAGCACGGTGAGCGACGCGACCATGGCGATCACCACGGCCGCCACACCGCCGTACCCCATGGAACGCAGGAAACCCTGCGGGAAGATCACCAGGCTGCCGATGGACACCGCGACCGTGACCCCGGAGAACGCGACGGTACGCCCCGCCGTGGCCATGGTCTCGCGGACCGCCTCGGCGGTCGGCCGGCCGCCGGCCATCTCCTCCCGGAAGCGGCCCACCACGAACAGCGCGTAGTCGATGGCCAGGCCGAGGCCCAGCATCGTCACGATGTTCAACGAGAACACGGACACATCCGTGAGCCAGGTGAGCATCCGGAGCACGGTGAAGGACCCCAGGACCACCAGCGCACCGATGGCGAGCGGCAGCGAGGCCGCGGCCAGACCGCCGAAGATCAGCACGAGCAGCAGGAGAAGCAGCGGGGCGGACAGCGTCTCAGCGCGTGAGGTGTCCTGCTTGGTGAGCGTGCTGACATCGTCCATGACCACGGCGTGACCGGTGAGCCCGAGCCGTACGCCGGTGGCGGAGAACTTGCCCTTGATGCGGCCGAAGACTTCCTTGGCCTGGTCGGCGTCGGGCGCGTCGAGCCGCAGAGCCGCGAAGGTGCTGTGGCGGTCATGGGAGACGAAGGCCGGGGAGTGGGTGCTCCAGTACGTTCGCACGCCGGCCACCTCCCCGCTCGGCAGCCCGTGCAGCGACTCCTCGACCGCTCGGCGGAACGCCGGGTCCGCGACCGTGCGGTGCGGATCGCTGAAGACCGCGATGACATCTGTGCGTTCGTCGGGGAACTGCTTCTCGATGCGCTGTGCCGCCCGCTGGGAGGCACTTCCCGGCGTGTCCCAACCACCGCCGCTCAGGTCGTCACCGACGCGGCCTCCCCACAGCGCGCCCACGACCACGACGGCCAGGCCCAGAACGAGCATCAGCCATCGGCGCCGTGCGACCAGATCCCCCCAGCGAGCCAGCATGTTCCCCTCGACTCAGTGAACGGCGTCAGCTCACGCCGTTTGCTTACACCGTATGCTTACGGCGTTTGCTTACACCGTTTACTAGACGCGATGGGCGTTAACATTGTCAAGCGCGGCCCGGTCGGCGGAGCCGCACGACAGCGGGAGACACAGCCGTGAGCAGCCAGATCGCCCCACCGTCGGCCCGACGGGCGCGGCAGCGCGAGGAGTCGCGAGAGCGCCAGCGCGCCGAGATGAAGTCGGAGATCCTGCGCTGTGCCCGGCAGTTGCTGGTGGACGAAGGCCCCGGCGCCGTGTCCCTGCGCGCCATCGCCCGCGAGATGGGCATGACCGCCCCTGGGCTGTACCGCTACTACGCCGACCACCGCGAACTGGTGCAGGCGCTGACGGCGTTCCTCTACGACGAACTCACCGCCGATCTGTCGCGGGCCCGCGACAGGGCACCCGACCAGTCGCCGCAGGGTCGTTTCACCGCGGTCGCCCGCGCGCTGCGCACCTGGGCGCTGCACCACAAGCCCGAGTTCACCCTCATCTTCAGCAAGCCCATGTCCGACGCGGACTGTGCGCCGGGCGACCCCTGCCACGCGGCCAGCTGGCGCTTCGGCGGGGTGTTCGTGGGCCTGATGATGGAGTTCTGGCGGACCGGCACTCTGCCCCTGCCGGAACCCGGCACGCTCGACCCCGACTGGCTCGCCCAGCTGGAGGAGGTCCGCGAACACGTCGGCTCCGAACCGCCCCTGGAAGCGCTGTACGTCTTCGTCCTCGCCTGGTCCCGCCTGTACGGCATGGTGTCCATGGAGGTGTTCGGGCACCTGGCCTTCGCGCTGACCGATCCCGGGCCGGTGTTCGAGCAGACCCTGGGCGAGATCCTGGCGCTGCTCGGCGCAGACCCGCGTACCGGCCAGTAGCCAGGCCATGGCACACTCCCGGGCGGGGAAGGGAGTGACCACAGCATGGACCGCAGAGCCCTGCTCGGCATCGGGGACCCCGGTGGACGCCGCCCCAACGGCATGCTGGAGGCGGAGGTCCTGTCCGTACTCCAGGCAGCGCACGACGACCTCACGGCAGGCGAGGTCCGGGACCGTCTCACCGGCGACTTCGCCTACAGCACGGTGGTGACCACCCTGTCCCGCCTGCACGACAAGGGACTTCTGCGGCGCTCCCGCCGTGGCCGCGCCTACGCCTACGCGCCCGTCGACGACGAGCCCGGCCTGGCCGCCCGCCGCCTGCACCAGCTGCTCGCCGACGAACCCGACCGCGAGGCCGTCCTGAGCCGCTTCGTCACCACGATGTCCCCGGACGACGAGCGGCTGCTGCGCCGCCTGCTGGGCACGGAGCTGCCTTCCGGCGGCTGAGCTCCCTGGCCTCGCGGGCCTCCGAACTCACCCGTCCCCCAGGTTGAAGGGAACCGAACCGTCCGTGTTCTGCACGGTCTACCTCCTGCTGCTCCTAGCACTGCCGGCCACTTGGGTCGCACGCCCTCTCGCCGAGAGCCTGGACCCCCGGTCGGCGACGTGGCTGCTCACCGCTACCGCCGCCGCGCTCGCCGTGGCCAGTAGCGCAGCACTGATCCTGTTCGCTCTGACCGGACTGCTTCGCACCTCGGCGGTGGCCTCCTTCGGCCACTGGTCCCTGCGCGTACTGAGGGACGGAACCCCGGGCACCAAGCTCATCCCTCTCCTGGCAGGCGGGGCGCTGGTGTCGGCAGCCATCGCGACGGCGCGGGTCCTGCGGCGCCGGGTCCGCGCCCAGCGCACGGCCGCGCGAGAAGCGGCCTGCCTGCCGACACAAAACGGGCTGTCGGTCGTGGAGGACCCCTCGGCCGACGCGTTCGCCGTACCGGGAAGCGCGACCTCGGCCACTCCCGAAGGACGCATCGTCGTCTCGACAGGAATGCTGGCCGCACTCACACCCGAAGAAGTCTCCGTCCTCGTGGCCCACGAACGGGCCCACCTGCGCGCCCGCCACCACTGGTTCGTCACGGTTGCCCAGCTGGCCGCGACCGCCAACCCGCTGCTCCGCCCGCTGGCCCGGCATATCTCCTACACGGTCGAGCGCTGGGCCGACGAGGAAGCCGCTCTCGCCACAGGAGACCGCCGACGCGTGGCCCGCACCATCGGCAAGGCCGCCCTGGCCAGACGACGCACCGCGCCCCGGACCCGCGCACCCCGAACCGCGCTGCACCTCACCGGCCCCTCGACCGCGGCAGGCCCCATTCCCCGCAGAGTCGCCGCCCTGCTCGAACCGCCTCACCGTGGCGCCCGCGCCCAGCCCCTCATCCCCGCACTCACCGCGCTCCTCGTGGCCACGGCCCTCCTGTGCTGCGCGGACGCGGCACATGACGTCCACCGCCTATTGCAACTCGCCCACCAGACCAGCCATCGCTGACCTGTTGGCTGCGCGGCTTGGCCGTTGCGAGGCAAGGAGGGCCGGTGCGGTGATCATCTCCGTGGCCAGGGGAGTGGGAAAACCGACGGCACAGCGCGGGAAACGATCTCTGACCTCGCGGCATTGTCGCTTACCAGCGCATTCCGTCGGTTCCCCACACAGGGGCACCGACGAAAGTGCCCTGGCAGCACCGACGGAACGGGCTGATCGTGAAAGCGATCAGCCCGTTTCTGTATGTCCGGGTGGGTGGGGTGTGACAGTGTTCACGCGCAGATCTGCCCGGCGGCTGGTGGGCCGCCGGGCAGTCGCGATCTGGAGTTGTTGATCTTCAGTTCAGTGGATTCGTGGGCCTGTGGCTTGTCTCACTCTTCTCTGGCTTCTCTGGCTCGGTGAGGTATCCCTCGGGGGTCCAGGTGCCCAGGGTTTGGTCTTGCGGCGTCGGTTGGGACGGCGGCGGGGTGATCGCCGTTCAGGGTGATGGCGTCGGCCCATGCGGCGAGCTTGCGCTTGTTGGCGTGGGCGAGTTGGAAGGCCACGAGGATCGCCTGGGCGGCGATGCCGCGGATGCGGCGGGTGCCGCCCGATTCGAGTCGTTCGTGCAAGGGGTCCTTGGCGTAGCCGTTGATCCCTTCGATGCTGTTGCGCAGCCGGAAGCAGACGCGCTGCCGTTCCGCGCTGCCGTACTGGAGGGGCTGCCAGAGTTTGGGGCACTGCGACCCGTTTGGTCCAGGTGGCCTTGTCGATCTTCTTGTCGACGAGGTCCTTGGTGGCGGTCTTGAGGGGCTCGGGCATGGAAGGGCAGTACCAGTTGCCCTCGATGAGTTGGGCGCCGGCGAAGCTGGTCTGTACGCCGAGCTGGTCCTTGGCGTAGTCGTAGACGGGCTGGTAGCCCATGGCGCGGATGGGGAGCTGGAAGTTCTCGGGCTTTTGGTCGTTGTAGGCGCGGTCGGCGGCCAGGTAGCCGCGGGGGTAGCGGTCGTCGACGCGCAGCAGGGCTTCGACGGCGACCTGGCCGGGGCGGTGGCTGGGTTTCTCGATGGAGAAGGCCACGGTGAGGGCGGGGACGACGTCAGGGTTGAGGGTGCCGTCGGGCAGGGGTGCGCCGGTGTGGTCGGGGTCGCGGGCGACGACGAGGGTGAGCTCGTAGCCGAAGAGGCGCTTCTTGACGGGGTCCTTCTCCTCGGCTGGTCACGGGAGTGGGATGGTCCTCAAGCGCCGGGGCGGGCGAACAGGCCGGGTTCGGGCTCGACGAGGATGCCCCGGTTGACCAGTCGTTTCAGTTTGGAGCGGATGCCTTCCGTGTTCTTCGGGAGGATCGGCAGGTCGAGGGCCTGGCACAGATCGCGGGCAGGCATCGGCCGGCCCTCGTCGGCCAGGGTGGTGAGGATCTGCTGGTAGGCGGGGTGGGCCGGGATGTCGGGGCGGTCCGGCTCGGCGGCGGGAGCGTGAGGAGGGTCTTGTGGGTGATGCGCAGGTTCTCGCTCCGCGTCGATCTCGCCGAGCTGCCGGGTGAGTTCCTCGATCCGCTCCCGCAACTGCCCAGCTTGGTAGGCCAGTTCACGCTCTCTGGTTTCGATGTGTTCCAGGATAGGTGTGACCTGCGGGTTCTCGCTCATGCGGTCCTCCAGGAGGCGAGGGTGGCTCCGGTGAGGCGACGGCTCATGATCGAGGTCATCGCCCACAGGAGGCGGGAACGAGAGGAGGCGAGACGGTGTTCGTAGTCGCGTACGAGACGGCGGTAGAACATCAAGATCCCGTTCGTCTGCTCCACGATCCACCGCTTCGCCTGGGGAACGGACCCCCCGGGGTTCATAACGTGCTCTGCGCCCGGGATCGCGATGGGACCTGACCGTGTTCGGCTGAAGTCCGGTCGTCCTCGGTCGCTGCAGAGCGGAGCAGACGGCTGAGGGCCAGGGACGTGAGGGCTGTGGTGAGCAAGGCCATGAGAACGAGGATGGTGAACAGGTCCTGTCCGATCACGCCGAGTTCGAGACCGACGTTGAGCACCACCAGCTCGGTGAGACCACGGCAGTTCATCAGTGCTCCGATAGCCAGGGCCTCCCGCCAGGGCCGGCCCATGGCCCGGGCCGCGCCCGTGCTTCCGCCCCATTTACCGACGACCGCGACGGCGAGGATCGCGAGGCCCCACAGCCACTGCACCGGATCACTGGCCAGCGATGACACGTCCGTGCGCAGGCCGGTGACAACGAAGAACAGGGGCAGCAGCACCGGCAGGGTGAAGGCACGCAGTTGCTCCGCGCAGCGTTCGACGGTCCGGGAGCCACGAGGTGTGATGACCCCGAAGATGAAAGCCCCGAACAGCGCATGGACACCGATCCGGTCGGTGATCAGCGCCGACAGGCACAGGCCGCTGAACAGTACGACCATGCCGATGCCGTCCGGGACCCGTCCCGCGCGGGAGGTCCAGCGGGCGAGCAGCGGGCGCCCGAGCCCGACCATGAGGGCGAGAAACCCGGCGGTGAGCAGAGCGGCGGTGACCGCCTCGGAGGGCGAGCCGCTGGTGCTCAGGGCGACGACCACGGTCAGTAGGCACCAGGCGGTGACGTCGTCGGTGGCCGCGCAGGCCATGGCGAGTGCGCCCAGTGGCGTCCTGTACAGGCCGCGGTCGGTGAGGATACGAGCGAGCACGGGGAACGCCGTGATGCTCATCGAGACGGCGATGAACAGGACGAAGTCCGCTCGGCCCACGCCATGGGGAGCGAAGGAGCCGTACATGCCGAGACCGAGCAGGGAGCCCAGGACAAGGGGCAGCGCGATGCTGGCCTGGCTCACCGTGATCGCTGTCCGGCTGTGCCCTCGCAGGGTGCCGAGGTCGAGTTCCAGGCCCACGAGGAACATGAAGGCGAGCAGGCCGAGGTTGCCGAGCAGACCGATGTACGGCAACACGGTGTCCGGGAACAGCCAGTGCAGACCGGCCGGCCAGATCCAGCCGAGCAGCGAAGGCCCGAGCACGATACCGGTGGCGATCTCGCCGACCACGGGAGGCTGGCCGAGCCTGCGCATCAGCCAGGACCCGGTCTGACAGGCCAGGATCACCGCCGGAACAGCGACCAGCACATCGGGCAGAGGATCCGCGGCGGGCAAGGCGGAACTCCTTCGGTAGGGATGGGGGAGGTCAGTCGTCGCCGAGGATCCGGCGCATGCGCCGTTGGGGCAGGCCGGTGGCGAAAGCAGCCCTGTGCGAGGAACGGGCGGTGCGTTGCACGTCGCGGAGCCCCAGGGCGTAGGACCGGTTGAGGTGGCGTTTGGTGACGCGGAACGCCGTGGCGTCGTACGCGGCGAAGCGTTCGGCGAGTTTCAGCGCGGTGGCGGCCAAGTCGATGTCGGGGACGACTCGTTGCAGCAGGCCGTCGCTCAGAGCGTCCTCGGACGACCACGGTTCGCCCGAGACCAGCATCTCCTGCATCAGCGACCGGCCGAGGGAACGCTCGAGGACGTACCCGGCGCAGATCCCGACGACGCCGAGCTCGAAGTGCGGCATGCGCAGGGAGCAGCTCTCGGACCCGACGCGGTAGTCGCAGGCGAGGGCGAGCAGCACGCCGACGCCCATGACATGGCCGTCCAGGGCCGCCACGATCGGCTTGGTGACCTCCAGCGCGGTGACGCACAGGTCGGTGATGTCGTCGCTCCACGCGTCGGCCTCGGCGCCGCCGACGAAGTGCCGCATCTCGTGGAAGTCGCCTCCCACGCTGAAGGA
This sequence comes from Streptomyces sp. NPDC001450, assembly GCF_053597295.1. Classification (NCBI taxonomy): domain Bacteria; kingdom Bacillati; phylum Actinomycetota; class Actinomycetes; order Kitasatosporales; family Streptomycetaceae; genus Streptomyces; species Streptomyces sp. NPDC001450. The sequence continues at coordinate 54,937 of NZ_JBSFHY010000028.1, read as the reverse complement.
GTACTCCTCGTCGGCGCGCAGGACCACCGCCCGCACGGTCGGGTCCTCCTCCAACCGCAGGAGCAGGCCGCGCAGTTCGCGCATGCGCCCGCGGCTCAGGGCGTTCGCATGGTGCGGGCCCGAGAACACCACGACCGCCACCGGCCCGTGGCGTTCGCATCTGAAGGTCTCAGCGTCGGACACCGCTGCGGCGCTCCCAGTCCTCGACGATGACGTCGAGATCGCAGAGCGTGAACCCGGCGGCGGCCATCTCGCGTGTCTTCTGCTCACCGACGACGGCGCGCAGCGACGCCACCGGGTCCGTGCCGCCCCGCACCCGTTCCCAGACGTCGAGGGGCAGGCCGTGCAGGGCGGGGAGGGTGAACCGGACGCCCTTGAGCTGGTAGTGGAAGGGCCCGGGGAGCGTTTCGGTGCGCTCGGCGGCGAGCTGGTCGAGCGACAGGGCCGCGTCTTGCGCCGACGGTCCGCGCGAGGGGCGCGCGGCGTGTTCCGCGAAGGGCAGGACCCGGGGCGGCGCTATCGGGTCGCTGGCAGGCATGCGGTCTCCAGACAGGATTCGGGGGTGGGACGGTGTGGCCGGGTCAGCTCCAGGCGAGCAGCAGCACGCTTCCGAGGGCGAGGACGACACCGACGTGCTGGACCGTGCGGATGCGTTCCTTGAGCACGAACCGCGCCAGCAGCACCGTGCTGACCGGGTAGAGCGAGGAGAGCAGGCCGACAATGGCGAGGCTGCCCGCCTTGACCGCGATCAGGAACAGGATGCTCGACCCCATGTCGAGCACCCCGGACAGCAGCGCGAGCCGGGCCGGCGCGGCCGGCAGCCGCAGGGACGTACGACGGACCAGGCCCAGGATCAGCAGCAGCGTCAGCGAGGCGCAGCGGGCCCACACCAGCGGCCACAGGCTGGAGTCGCTCGGGGTGTGGGCCAGCAGCACGAAGAACAGCCCGAAGCCGGCGCCGGCCAGCAGGGCGAACCCCACGCTGCGGGCCGACTTGCGCCGGTCGGCCGAGCCGCCGGAGTCGTCGCCCGACAGGGACACCAGCAGGACCGAGGCAAGGGCGCACAGGACGCCGATCACGGCCAGGCCGGTGAGCCGGTCGCCCGACAGCACCCCGGCGATCACGGGCAGGGCGGCGGCCGCCGCCGCGGTCGTCGGAGCGACCAGGCTCATCACGCCGTTGGCCAGGGCGTGGTAGAGGAGGATGGCCCCCAGGCTGCCGCAGAGCCCGGCGAGGCCGCCCCAGACCGCCTCGGACCAACTGGTCCCTCCGCGGGAGAGGATCCCGGCGAACACCAGGGCCGTCAGCAGACCGGCGGTGTTCGACCAGCAGACGACCACCGCGGCGCGGGCGTGTTTGGTCGCGAGTCCGCCGACGAAGTCGGCGGAGCCGAGCACCATCGCGGACGCGAGGGCCAGGAACAGATTCACCGGGTACTCCTTGGGAGGGGCAGGAGGCGGTCCCCGGCGGGGACCGCCTCGGTAGGGGGCTGAGCCGCGTTACGGCCGGCTCGTCAGATATCCGCCCATGGTGCGGAAGAAGTCGACGCCGCGCAGCTCCCGCCCGTCGTCGGTGCGGACCCGCTCCACGACCAGGCCGTACTCCGAGCCGCGACGCGCGTCGGGGCCGCAGACGACGGCCACGCCTTCGCCCTCCGGGCGGAAGACCCGGCCGACGGTGCCGCCGAGGCGAAGCTGGGAGACCGAGGCGGACAGGATGCGGATGCGCTCGCCCTTGTAGTACGCGAACGCGTTGGGGTACGGGTCGACCTGGGCCCGGACGAGATTCGTGATGTCCCGCGCGGACCAGGTCCAGTCGACCCGGCTGTCCTCGATCGACCGCTTGTGGAAGAACGTGGCCTGCGCGGGGTCCTGCTTGGTCCACTCGGTGCGGCCGGAGGCGATGAGGTCGATGGCCTCCAGCGTGGCCGGGACGAACAGGTCGACCGTCTTGTGGAACAGGTCCGTGACGGTTTCCTTGTCCTCCACCGGCACCCGCTTCTGCACCACGATGTCGCCGAGGTCGAAGTCCTCGTTCATGAAGTGCACGGTCACGCCGACCTCGCGTTCACCGTTGATCAGCGCCCAGTTCAGCGGTGCGAAGCCGCCGTAGCGGGGCAGCAGCGCGTCATGGACGTTGATCGCGCCATAGGTGGCCAGGCCGTAGATGTGGGGGGCCACCCAGGTGCGCCAGTCCGAGGAGACGAGCAGATCGGGCCGCAACTCCTCCAGCAGCGAGGCGACTTCGTCGTCGTTGGCGTACTTGCGCTCCAGTACGGGTATGCCGTGCTGTTCGGCGAGCTGGACCACGGAGTCGTTCCAGATGGTCTCGTAGACATGGCCGCTGGTGGGGTGGGTGATGACCAGCGGAATCTCGTGTTCGGACTGCAGCAGGGCTTCGAGGACCCGGTGCCCCCAGGTCTGGTAGCCCATGAAGACGATGCGCATGCGGTTCGCCTCGTTCCTTCCGGTCACGGTCGTGTGAGGGGCAGGGACCACACGTAGGCGAAGCCCGCGCCCGCCTTGTGGTCGAAGGTGTCGCCGGCCTCGTAGGTGGCCAGTCGGCCGCTGTAGCGGGAGTTCTCGGAGCGACGGCCGAGCACCGTGCACGAGCCCTTGTACAGCTCCATCGTGATCTCGCCGGTCACCTGGGGCTGCACGCTGGCGACGAAGCCGTCGAGGGCGCGGCGCAGGTCGGAGAACCAGTAGCCGTAGTAGGCGAGTTCGGCGTAGCGCAGGGCGAGCGCCTGCTTGTGGTGGAGGGTCTCGCGGTCGAGGACGATCGCTTCCAGCTCCTCGTGCGCGGCCATCAGCACGGTGGCGGCGGGCGCCTCGTAGATGCCGCGCGTCTTGAAGCCGACGATGCGGCTCTCGACGATGTCGATGCGTCCCACGCCGTGCTTCGCCGCCCGGGAGTTGAGCCGGCGCACCAGCTCCACCAGCTCCAGCTTCTCCCCGTCGAGAGCGACCGGGACGCCGCCCTCGAAGCGGATCGTGACCTGCTCGGCCCGCTCGGGGGCGGACTTGGGGTCGGCGGTGAGCTGCCAGGCGTGCGGCGGGGGCGGCTGCTCGATGTCGTCCAGCTCACCGCACTCGATGCTGGTGCCCCAGATGTTGGTGTCGATGCTGTACGGGTTCTCCTTGGTGACGGAGACCTCGATGCCGTGCTCGCGTGCGTACGCCAGCTCCGACTCCCGGGTGGTCAGCTCCCAGTCGATGACCGGGGCGAGCACCTTCAGGCCGGAGTCGAGCGCGGTGACGCTGGTGTGGAAGCGCACCTGGTCGTTGCCCTTGCCGGTGGCACCGTGCGCCACGGCGTCGGCGCCTTCGGCGTGCGCGATCTCCACCATGCGCTGGGCGATCAGCGGCCGGGAGAGTGGCGCGGCCACCAGGTACTTGTTCTCGTAGCGGGCGTGCGCCTGCAGGGCGGGCAGGGCGAAGTCGCTCAGGAAGCGCTCGGCGAGCGGCTCCATGTAGACCTTCGAGGCCCCGGTGCGCAGGGCGCGTTCCTTGACGGCGTCGAGGGATTCGAGCTGGCCGATGTCCGCGCAGAAGGCGATGACCTCGGCGTCGTAGCGCTCTTTGAGCCAGTGCAGTGCCACGGAGGTGTCGAGGCCTCCGGAGTAGGCGAGCACGATCTTCATGGGTTCTCCGGGATGTCGTGTCGGCCGGGGGCGGCCCGGTGGGGTCAGCGCTGGTGCACGGCCGGCAGGTCGGCCGTGACGGTGTCGAGGACCTTGGCGAAGTCCGCTCCGTCGGCGATCTCGCGGGCCGCCCGGAGGGTGGCGGCGTGCGCGGTGTCGAGCTTGTCCCGGGTGCGCTCCAGCCACTCCCCGTGCCCCTGCACCGCCTGCCGCAGCTCGGCGCGGACGGCCTCGACGCTCTGCGGGGAGGTGCCGCCGGGGCTGGTGTAACTGGTCACCGCGGCGCGCGGCGCGAAGAGGCGGGCGAGGGTCTGCTCCTCGACGGGGTGGCCGAGTCCGGCGAGGATCTCGGCACCCGCGGCGGTGTCCCGCAGGGTCGCGCCGCGCTTGAGCAGGGCGCCGACGAGCGAGCCGGTGACGTGGTGCGCCTCACGGAAGGGCAGGCCGTGGTCGGAGACCAGGTAGTTGGCCAGCTCGGTCGCGGTGGAGAAGTTGTCCCAGCACAGGTCCTCGCCGCGCTCGCTGTTGAAGCGCAGCCCCCTGGTCTGGCCGGCGACGATACGCAGCGTGGACAGGTAGGTGTCGATGGCGTTCCACAGGTACGGCTTGTCGTCCTGGAGGTCGCAGCTGTAGCCGAGGGTGACGCCCTTGGCCATGGTGAGCAGCTGGACGAGGGTGCCGGCGGTGCGGCCCGCGCGGCCGCGGGTCAGCTCGGCGACGACCGGGTTCTTCTTCTGCGGCATGATCGAGCTGCCGGTGGCGTACGCGTCCGAGACCTCGACGAGGCTGTACTCGTGCCCGCTCCACAGCACGATCTCCTCGGCCATGCGGGAGAGGTTGTTGCCGCCGATCGCGAAGGCCGCCGCGCTCTCGATGAGGTAGTCGCGGGCGCTGGTGGCGTCCAGCGCGTGGCTGAGCACGCCCCGGAAGCCCAGCAGCCGGGCGCTGAGTTCCCGGTCCAGCGGGAAGGAGGTGCCGGCCAGCGCGCACGCGCCCAGCGCGGACTCGTCGGTACGGTCGAAGACGTCACGCAGCCGCCGTACGTCCCGCAGCAGCATGCTCGCGTGGGCGGTCTTCCAGAAGCCGACGGAGACCGGCTGGGCGGCCTGGCTGTGTGTGTAGCCGGGGAGGATGGCGAGCAGGTCCTCCTCCGGGAAGGACAGCAGGACGTCGATGAGCGCCAGGTTCGCGGCGACGGCGTCGAGCTGGACGCGGCGGAGGTACATGCGGGCATCGGTGGAGACCTGGTCGTTACGGGACCGGGCCGTGTGCATGTGACCGCCGACCTCGCGGCCGAGGTCCTCGATGACCATCTGCTCGATGTTGAAGTGGACGTCCTCGAGTTCGGGGCGCAGCCGCAGCTCGCCGCGCTCGTGCCGCTCCGACAGCCTCAGCAGCGCGCCGAGGATCGCCCGCGCGTTCTCGGCCGGGATGATCTCGCGGCGGCCGAGCATCAGCACATGGGCGATGTCCTGCCACAGGTCGGCGAAGACGAGCCGCACATCGACGTCTGTGGTGAGCGTGTAGTCCAGGACATCGGGGGTGATGTCCTCGTCGAACCGGCCGCCCCACAACTTGTCAGTCACTGTTGGTCCTTTGCGTACGGGAAAGTCCGGCCGTTCCAGGCAGCGCCGGAGGACAGGCCCCGTCCCGGGGCTCCTCGGTCGCACAGCGTCTCTGCCGACGGCTGACTCGATCCTCGGCGGGGTCACAACAGGCTGTCCACAGCGGGACACTGGCCGTGACATGCCGTGTCCGGCTCCGGACAGGGAAGGCGTCCGGGGCAGGCTCGCCACAAGATTCCTCGTGGAACGCGCCGCCGAATCGACAACTCCCCTTTCGGCGGCGGGACTTGTGGAGGATTTCCGGAACTTGCCCTTCCCCGGGGCCATTTCTGTGCGCCGCGTTACATGGCCGCAATGTGCCATGACCCTTCCTGGACGACGGACTTCTCTTTCCCGGCGCTACGCGAGGGGGGCAGCATCGGATCGCCACCGGAACGCCGTACCAGTGGCTCGAATTGACGAGGGGGATGTAATGCGTAACGAGAGCATTCAGGCCAAGGGGAGCTGTCTGGCCGCGCTCTTGATGGGGGCCGCGATGCTCGCGGTGCTGGCCGGCGCCGTCGAACGGCCGGCGGGAGGGGCCGAGGCGCCGGCCGTGGCGGCGGCCGCGGCACCGGACGATCTGGCCTGGGGCTGATCAGCCACCTGATGCCGACGCGGAGCGGGTCATCGCAGCAGCCGATGGCCCGCTCCGGCGTGTCCGGCGGAGCCGTGGCGACCCCGGAGCGATCTCACTGTTTGGATATGCCATAGTCGGCATGAATATGAAGGAGTGGATCGCGTGTGCGCCATATGCTGACCGACCAGGGCCATCGCCTTCTGCGGCTGCTGCTCAGCGACCCCTCGGTGGGTCCGCGTGCGGCGGGCGAGGCGCTGGATCTGTCCGAGGCTGAACTGGACCGCGCCCTTGACCAGTTGAGCCGGACCGGGCTGGTGCGCCGGCTGGGCGGCCGAGGTGAGGTGGTCACGCTCAGTCCGGATGCGGTCCTCGCCCGGATGGTGGCCCTGCAGGAGGAGGCGGCCGGCGAGTGCCTCGCCGAGCTGGAGCGTGCCCGGGCCACCCTTTCGGTGCTCAGCGCCTCGCTGATGCGGCTGCGCTCCGACGGCGAGCGGCCGTCCCTTGCCAGCCGGCTGGTCGGTCAGCGCGAGATCTCCGTCGCGTTGGAGGGAGCGGCCACTCAGGCCCGCACCGAGGTGCTGAGCATGCACCCGGGCTCCCCGCTGCCGCACACCATGCTGAAGGACAGCATGAAGCGCAACCGCGAGGTCATCGACCGCGGTGTCACCATGCGCTCCATCCACCTGAGCACGATGCTCAAGGTCCCGCACGGCCGAGCCCACCTGGAAGAACTCCAGGAGGCGGGCGCCCAGGTCCGGGTGGCGTCGGTGCTGCCGTTCCGGCTCATCGTGGTCGACCGGGTCGTGGCCTACGTACCGGCCGGAACGGCCGAGACCGACCCGGACGCGGACCCGGACGCCATCACGGCCCTGGAGGTCCGGGACCCCGACATGCTCGCTCTGTTCGTGTCGGTCTTCGAGTTCTGCTGGGTGCACGGCGCCACCGCGTCGGCGGCCGTCGCCCCGAACACGGACACCGCGGACGAGGACCTGGACAGCCGGGAGCTCTCCCTGGTGCGGATGCTCAGCCAGGGCATGAAGGACGACGCCATCGCCCGGTCGCTCGGGATCTCCTCGCGCACGCTGCGCCGCATCATGACCGACCTCATGCGCAAGCTCAAGGCGGACTCCCGCTTCCAGGCCGGCGCGCATGCCGCGGCCCGCGGCTGGCTCGACGTCTGACCGGACGCCCGCCCTCGTTCTCTCGGCGTCCCCCCTGTCTCCCACGCGCTTTCGCCACGTCCAGTCTGGCAGTCGGCGCCCCCTGTCGTGACCCAGGGGGCTGACCGCCCGGTGCCACGACCGCACTCGGCCAGCCCCGCACAGGGGCCGTCGAGGGGTCGGCCGGGATAGGTTTTCAGTCACCGAGGGTCAGAAACCTTCGCGCTCAACTGGCCATTTACCGACGGGACTTACCCGGGTCTCGATATGTGGAAAGATCTTGTGCGGCTGATTGGAACTGTGATGTGGTCACGTTCCGGCGAAGCAGTGTCACGAATTCCCACGCTCGCCGCGTTCCTGGACAGGTAATTCCGTCCAGGAGCCGCTAATTACCGTCCCTGCGATATCTGAGGCAGTTCTGTGCGACTGCCCGGCAGGCGAATCGAATTCTGCGCGATCCACGGCGTCGAACCGACGCGTATTCAGCGACCGCCCCTGCTCTGGGGAGCGGTTCAGGAGAGGACAGACGATGGACCGACGTGTGGTCATCACCGGTCTCGGGGCCGTAACCCCGGTCGGCGAGCGTGTCGACGAGATCTTCACCAACCTCATGAACGGCCACAGCGGGGTACGCGAGACCACCCGTTTCGACACCTCCCGCTGCCCGGTCAAGACCTCCGGCGAGGTCGTCGGATTCAACCCCGAGGACCACGGAATCTCCCCGCGGGACCAGCGCGTTCTGGACCGCTATCAGCAGTACGCGCTGGCCGCCTCCAACGCCGCGCTGCTCGACGCGGGCCTGGACCTGCCCCGCAACGAGATCGTCTCCCGCAAGAAGTCCGACCAGCGGTTCCAGCGGTACGGCGCCGCCATCGGCATGGCGTTCTCCAGCACCGAGGTGCTCCAGGACCAGTTCGCGAAGATGGCGGAGAAGGGCACGCGGGGCGTGTCGCCGCGGCTGTTCAACATGACCCTGCCCAACGCGGGCACCTCGCTGCTGTCCGTGCGGTACGGGCTGTGCGGGCCGCTGGTCACCGTCTCCGGCGCCTCGGCCTCGGGCTCCGACTCGGTCATCGCCGCGTACGACAAGATCCGGCACGGCCGCGCCGAGGTGATGCTCGCCGGTGGTGCCGAGTCCCCCGTCACCGAGATCATCGTCTCCGGCTTCGCGCAGAACCACACCGGGGCCGCCTCCGGCGCGTGCCGGCCCTTCGACCGCGACCGCGACGGCACGGTGCTCGGCGAGGGTGCGGCCGTGTTCGTCCTGGAGGAGCGCGAGCACGCCCTCGCCCGCAAGGCCCGTATCTACGGAGAACTCCTCGGCTACGGCCTGCGCGGCGACGCCTTCGACATGAGCGACATCCCGCCGAGCGACGCCCCCGGCATGACCGCGTGCCTGGAGGAGGCCCTCGCCGACGCCGGCATCACCCCGGAGCAGGTCGGCTACCTCAACGTGCACGGTACGGCGACCAAGTCCAACGACCCGGCCGAGGTCACCGCGATCCGCAAGGTGTTCGGCGGGCACGCCGACAACCTGCGGGTCAGCGGCATCAAGGGCGCCACGGGGCACATGCTCGGCGCGTCCGGCGCGATGGAGGCCATGACCGCGCTGCTCGCCTCCTGCCACGACCAGGTGCCGCCGACCTGGGGTCTGCGGGTGCCCGACGAGGGCTGCGAGCTCAACCACGTCATCGACAAGGGCGCGCACACGCCGGTCGACGTCGCCGTCTCGACCAGCGTCGGCATGGGCGGCAACAACTCCGCGCTCGTCTTCCGCGGCGCGTGAACCGTCCTCCCATCCGCACCCAGGACCGGAAGCAGGTCATGACCGTACCGAGCAACGTCCTCGTCGTGGGTGGCGGCCCGGCGGGGTCCGTCACCGCGACCCTTCTCGCGCAGGAGGGATTCGACGTCCGGCTGGTGGAGAGCCGGCAGTTCCCGCGCTACCACATCGGGGAGTCCCTCACCCCCTCCACCCGGCACGTGCTCCAACTGATCGGTGTCGCCGACAAGTTGGACGCCGGAGGGTTCCAGGTCAAACGCGGCGGCGCGTTCCGCTGGGGCGACGACAGCTGGGTCATCGACTGGAGCAAGCAGTTCGGCGACCATGTGAGCACCTGGCAGGTCGACCGGGCCGCCTTCGACGCGCTGCTGCTCGACAACGCACGCGAGAAGGGCGTCCGGGTCGAGCACGGGATCGCCGCGAAGTCCGTGGACTTCGACGAGGACGGCCGCCCCCGTGCCGTGCACTGTGTGCGCGAGGGCGAGGGACCCGTCACCCTCGACGGGTTCGACTTCCTCATCGACGCCTCCGGCCGCGCCGGACTGCTCAGCGCCCAGCACTTCCGCAACCGGCAGCAGCACCGGTTCTTCCGCAACGTGGCCCTGTGGAGCTACTGGGAGAACGCCCGGCTGCTGCCGGACAGCCCCGAAGGCGGGGTGAACGTGATCTCGTCGCCCAAGGGCTGGTACTGGGTCATCCCGCTGCACGGCGGCCGCACCAGCATCGGTCTGGTCACCCACAAGGACGTCTTCGCGCGGGACCGCCGTGCCCACGGCTCCCTGGACGACCTGTACCGGTCGGTGATCGCCGAGTCCGACATCGTCAGCGACCTGGTCGCGGACGCCACCTGCGTCGCCGAGGCGCGGGCGGAGACCGACTACTCGTATGTCGCCGACCGGTTCGCCGGCCCCGGCTACATGCTGATCGGCGACGCGGCGTGCTTCCTCGACCCGCTGTTGTCGACGGGCGTCCACCTCGCCCTGTACGGCGGCCTGGTGGGGGCGGCGGCGCTGGCCTCGGTGCGGCGGGGCGAACTGCCGGAGGCCGAGGGGCTCACCTTCTTCGAGGCCGCCTACCGCCGCGCCTACACCCGCGCCCTCGCCCTGGTGAGCAGCATGTACGAGACCTACCAGGGCAAGGACGACTTCTTCTGGACCGCCGACCGGCTGGTCCGGGAGGACGCCGGAGCCGAACGCGGGGCCCGGGACTCGGTCTCCTTCGGCGAGATCATCGCCGGCATGTCGGACATCCGCGAGGCGACCGACGCCCGTACGCGGGTGCTGACCGACCGCCTGGCGGACGAGGCGCTGCGCGTCCAGAAGGAGGCCACGGCGGGCGACCCGGACGTCGGCGAGCCGTCGTTCGACGTCCTGCGGACCGAGCCGCACCGCGACGACAGCCTGCTGGGCCTGCGCGTCGTGACCGAGCCCCGGCTCGGCCTGCGTCCCGCCGACCCGGTCTGATCACCCAGCCCGTGACACCTCGGCTCGGACCGGGGCCCGCCCCCGGTCCGAGCCGCCCAGCACACAGCAACCCGGCCCGGACCAGGCCCCGTTCACCCCGTCCGAGCCGCACGACGCGCGCCCCGGCGCGCCCTCAGCAGGGAGGAGGTCCACCATGACGGACGGCATCCACACCGCCCCGGACGGCGAGTTGTACCCGGCGTTCCGTGCGGTGGCGCTCGCCGCGCCCGGGGCCCGGGCGGTGGTCGGCTACGACGGCACCGAGTCGACGTACGCCGAGCTGCTCGCCGCCGTCGACGCCGCGGCCGGTGAGCTGGCCGCCCGGTCCGGCCCGCGCGATGTGCTGGGGCTGGCCGTCGACGACCCCTTCACCTTCCTGTCGCTCTACCTCGCCGCCGCCCGGCTCGGCATCGTCACCGTCCTGCTGGACAGCCGCCTGTCCGCATCGGAGCGCAGACACAACGCGGCCCGTTTCGACGTCAGTCTGCTGGCCGTGGACCAGCCGCCGTACCCCGGGCGGGGCGCGTTCGCCCTGCGGGCGGTCGAGGACTCCGAGCGGCACCGGGCCCGGGCGGCGACCGGCTACGCGCCCGGCGACTGGGTGGTGCACTGCACCTCCGGCTCCACCGGCGAGCCCAAGGGCATCGTCATGAGCCAGGCGGCCATCGGCGCCCGGGTCCGGCTGTGGGGCGGCGAGCTGGAGCTGACCCCGGACGACGTGGTCCTGTGTCCGCTGCCGCTGGCGCACTGCCACGGCATCGACGTCCTCACCCTGCCGGCCCTGCTCGCCGGGGCGACCGTGGTGTTCGCCCGGGGCGGCCGGCTGACCGGCCGGGGCCTGGCCCGGCAGATCGACCGGAACGGCGTCACGCTGATGAGCGGTCTGCCCGTCCTGTACCAACTGCTCACGCAGGCACGGCAACTGCCGCCGAACTGGGCGCGTTCGCTGCGGACGGTCATCTCCGGGAGCGCGCCCCTAGGCCTCGACACGCAGGAGAGGTTCCACGAGCGGTTCGGGGTGCCGCTGCGCCAGGTGTACGGCCTGTCCGAGATCGGCGTCATCTGCTTCGACCGGACGTACGTCGGCCACGGCTCCATCGGCACCCCCGTCGCCGGTGTGGAATGGCGGCTGGAGCCCGTGCCGGACGGCACCGGCCAGGAGCCCCTGCACGAGCTGTACGTCCGGGGCCCCGCGCTCGCCCGCGGCTACTACCTCGACCCCGAATCGAGCGCCGAGATGTTCGAGGACGGGTGGCTGCGCACCCGTGACCTCGTCCGCGCCGACCGCGACGGCTGGTACGTACGGGGCCGGTTGTCCGGCTTCATCAACGTCGCCGGGAACAAGGTCGGCCCCCTTCAGGTCGAGGCGGCGCTGCGCGGCTGCCCCGGGGTGCTGGACAGCGCCGTGGTCGGCGTCACGGACGCGGGACAGACCGAGCGGGTCGCCGCGCTGCTCGTCGCCGACGACGGGTTCGACCTGACCGAGGTACGGCGGCTGCTCGGCGAGCGGCTGCTGTCGTACCAGCTCCCCCAGCGGTACGAGATCACCTCGGCGATCCCGCGCACCCCCCTCGGAAAGACCGACTACGCCGCCGTGCGGCGGCTCATGCACGCTCAGGAGGGCAGCACCCAGTGACCGGTCGTGAGATCGAGGACGTCGTCGTCGCCGACGCCCGGGCAGGACTGGACGCGATGGCCGACGGGCTCTTCGCCGCCCTGTCCGCCCGCTCGGCCGAGCAGCACGAGCAGGACGCCGGGCCCGCGTTCGCGGCGCTGAAGCGGACCCGCGCCACGGCTCTGCTCGTGCCCCGGGAGTACGCGGGCACCGGAGCGTCGGCGGCGGACGCCGTACGCTTCCAGGTCGCGCTCGGCACCCTGGCCCCGGCCGTGGCCATCGCCACGACCATGCACCACTACAAGATCGCCGCGCTCGGCCGGGTGGCGCGCTCCGGCGACGAGCGGGCCGCGGCGATCGTGAAGGACCTCGGCACCGGCGCCGGGCTCCTCGCCTCGGGCGGCGCCGAGTCGACACCCGGCCGCGACCTGCGCACGCTCGGCAGCTGGGCGGTCCGCGACGGCGCCGACTGGCTCGTCACCGGCCTGAAACGGCCGTGCTCCCTGTCCACCAGCATGGACGTGCTGTCCCTGATGGCCGAGCTGCGCGCGGCCGACGGCACCCCCGAGGGATACGCGCAGGTCTTCGTCCCGGCCGGGGCCGAGAGCCTGGAGCGCGAACCGTTCTGGACCAGCCCGGTGTTCGGCGCCGCGGAGAGCCACGCCGTCCGCCTGTCCGGTGTGCGCGTACCGGACGACCGCGTCTTCCCGCTGCGCGGCGAGACCGGCCGGCGCTTCGCCACCGACTGCTACACCTGGTTCCAGCTGCTGATCAGCGCCTCCTACCTCGGCGTCGCCCGCTGCCTGGCGACCGCCACCCCGGCCGACCGGCGGGCGGGCTCCAGGCGGTGGACGGAAGCGTTCGACGGGCTGCGCCGACTGCAGGCGGAACTGCTCGACGCGGCCGACGCGATCGACACCGGCCGGCCGGCGGGCGACCAGCTCAACCTGGCCGTCCGCGCCCGCGACCGCGTCGAGGACGAGATCGGCGCGCTCGGCGGACTGCTGCTGCGCGCGGCCGGTGGCGGCACCTTCGCCCGTACGGGCTTCTTCACCCTGCTCGCCGGAGCCCTGCACGCCATCGCGTTCCACCCGCCGCAACGCGGAGCCCGCGAGGGCATCGGCCTGGAACCGCTGGACGCCGAGTCGAAGGACCGTCGCTGACCATGTACACCCGAGAACACTTCAGCCTGCCGCTGCCCGCCATGGTCGACTTCGTACGGGCGAAGTCCTTCGGGGTCCTCGCGACCCATCACGCCGGCACGGTGTACACCTCGCCGCTCCCCGTGGACCTGCGCGGCAGCGAGCAGAGCGGACTGTTCGTCGCCGGGCACGTCGCCCGCGCCAACGCGATGACGGCGGCCTTCGAGGCGGGCGCCCCGGCCACGATCACCGTGCTCGGCCCGGACACCTACTTGCCCGCCGAGTGGTTCGGCACCCGCAGCCGCATCCCCACCTGGCTGTACTGCGCGGTGGAGATCTCCGGCCGGCTGGAGGTCAGCGACGCGGCCCGCACCCGCGCCGACGTCACCGGCCTCATCGACCGGCTGCAGAAGGAGACCGTCGAGGGGTCGACCTGGTCCCTGGACGAGATGCCGGCACAGCTCACGGAGGGCTATCTCAAGAACATCGTCGGCTTCCGCCTGTACGACCTCCAGCTCGCCTCCTGCTTCCGGCTGAACCAGCGCAAGGACCACTCCGGCAAGCTGGCCGAGGTGCTCGCCGCGAGTGACGACGCCGCCCGGCAGGAACTCGCCCGGCTGGTCCTGCGGCCGCCGACCGCCCGGACCGAGTGAGCGCCGCCATGCAGACACCGGATGCCCTGAGCCGGCTGCTCGACCTCGGCCGGGCCGACCGCACGGCCGTCGAGTGGTGCGGGCACGAGCTGTCGTACGCCGGGCTCGGCGCGGCCGTCGACGACGTGGCCCGCCGCCTGACGGAGGCGGGCGCGGCACGGACCAACGTGCTGCTCCTCGGCCCGCTGACCCCCGCCTACGTCGTCGGGCTGCTGGCCGCGCTGCGCAGCGGTGCCGTCCCCGTGCCCGTGGACGCCGGGATGACGTCCGCCCAGTACGCGTGGGCCGAGCGCGTCTCCCGGCCGTCGGTCCTGCTGAGCAGCGACGTCTCCCCGGTGGCGCACTTCCGCGGTGCCACCGGCGCGGACGTCGGCGAGCTGGTCGTCGACGCGGCCACCGGCCGGGTCGTCCTCGACACCACGGGCCCGCGGCGCCCCGACAGCGCCTGGCGGTACCCCGGCGACGACGCCGCCTACCTCATTCCGACGTCCGGTTCGACGGGCGCCCCGAAGGCGATCGTCGGCAGCAGGACGGGCCTGAACGCGTTCCTGTCCTGGTTCGTCGAGGAGTTCGAGCTGGGTGAGGACGACACCTGCGCCGCCCTCACCCGCGTCAACTTCGACCCCTCGCTGCGCGAGCTGCTCGGCGTGCTCGTCGCCGGCGGCAGACTGAACCTGCCCCCCGTGGACGTCCAGCTGGACCTGGCCACGCTCGGCAGACACCTCGTCGAGAGCAGGCCGACACTCGCCTTCCTCGTCCCGTCCCTCGCCCGGCGCGTCGCGGACGTCCTGCGCACCGACTCCACGCGACTCGGCGCGCTGCGACTGGCCTTCTTCGCCGGGGAGGTGCTGCCCGCGCGCGTGGCGCAGCAGTGGAGCGGCCTCGCCCCCGGCACCGAGATCGTGAACCTGTACGGCATGACTGAGGGCACCCTCGCGCAGCTCTTCCGGCGCGCGGCGCGCCCCGAGGACGCGGCCGGGACCTGGGGGCTGCCCGTCGGACGGCCCCGCCCCGGGGTGACGGTGAAGCTCGCCGAGCCGGACGCCGACGGCCGGGGCGAGGTGCTCATCGCCTCCGCCGCGCCGGCCCTGGGCACCCTCACGGACGGCCCCGGCACGACCCCGCGCACCTTCCACGTCGAGCCGATGCCCCCCGTCCTGCGCACCGGCGACATCGGCTTCCGCGCCGACGGTGACCTGGTGATCGCCGGGCGTGCGGGCAACGACCTGAAGGTGTCCGGCCGCCGCGTCTCGTACCACCGCTTCGTCGCCGAGGCCGAGGAGCTGGCAGGGGTGGCCCAGTGTGTCGTGGTCGACCGGCAGGGCCCGCACGCCTTCGTCGCCGTACGGGATCTCGCGCCCGAGGACGAGGGCACGCTGCGGGAGCGGGTGCGCGCGGTGGCGGCGCGGCTGGAGCTGCCCGCGCCGGACGTCCATGTGCGCCGGGAACTTCCGTTGCTGCGCAGCGGGAAGGTCGACCGGATGGCGCTCGCGGCCTCCGTCTCCACCGAGGAGGCGTCCGGGCCGGGTACGCCGAGCCAGGAGGCGACCACGACGGACGTCCTGCTCGAACTATTCGATTCGCAGGGGGAGTTGAACGCATCGACCGCGTTCGTCGAGGCGGGCCTCGGCTCGCTCGACATGATCGCGTTCGTCGCCCGGGTCAACCGGCACTTCGGGCTGGCCCTCTCGGCCCAGGACTGCTTCGGCCACCGCGATGTGGCCTCCCTCGCCGCGGCGATCGAGCGGCTGGGCCGCACGGGGACACCCGCGCCGGCCGTACCCGAGGACGCCACGGACACCGTTTCCGGCGAGCCGGGCACCCACCCCCTCTCCACCCGGCAACTCGCCTACATGGCCACCTGTATGGCGGACGGCAACGCCAACTGGTGCAACCTCTCCCGCGAGGTCCGTGTCGAGGGGACGGTGACCCCGGCCGAGGTGCGTGCCGCGCTGGACGCGCTGGTGGCCCGGCACGACGTGCTGCGGCTCTCCCTCACCCCGGAGTGGACCGGGCAGGTCCACACCGAGCCCGCCGGGGTGCGCTGCCCGCTCACCGTCCACGAGGCCGGATCCCGCACGGTGCAGGAGGCCCGCTTCCAGGCGGTGACGCGGCTGATCGACCCGACGACGGCTCCGCCGCTGCGGGCCGCCCTGGTGCCGGGCGAGGGCACGACGTCCGTCGTCGTGGTCGCCCACCATCTGTTCCTGGACGGGCTGAGCATGGACCTGATCGCCCGCGAGCTGCGCGCGCTCCTGCTCGGTGCGCCTCTCGGCGACGCCCCACCGCCGGACGGCTTCCGCACCTACTGCGCGGCGACGCGCCGCCCCACGGAGCCGACGCCGGACGCGGAGTACTGGCGGGAGGCCCTGAAGGGCGCCGGGCAGACCGAACTGCCCGAGGCGGCCGGCGCCGGCGCGCGCGACGGACTCCTGCTCTCCCGGCCCTTCGGCGTACGGGCGGTACGGGCCGCCCACCGGCTCGCGGCGGCGACCGGGGTCTCGGTCTTCGCGGTCGTCCTCGCCGCCTTCGACCAGGCTGTCTCCCGGATCTTCGGCCTCGGCGCACTGAACGTCGTCGTCCCCGTCCAGTCCCGCGACGGCATGCCGGACACGGCGGCCGGCATGTTCATGAGCCAGCTCGTGCTGCGCGGCGGCGGACCGGCCCCGGTCGAGGACAAGGCCAGGGCGTACGCCGGCCGGTTGGCGGCCGGTACGGCGCACAGCGCGTGGGAGTTCGACCAGCGGGCCGCGGAGCACGGACTCGACGGCACCGACCGCTTCCCGTTCTCCACGGTGCTGTTCAACCAGCACCCCAAGGAGCGCGGCCTGCGGGCCCGCGACCTCGGCTCCTGGGAGCCGCGCCCGCTGGGCCGCTCGCTGCGCTACCAGCTCCAGGGCGAACTGCAGATGTCGGCGGCGGAGATGGCGCTGACCTACTACTACCGACGGGGGATCGCGATGCACGGAACCGACGTCATCGACCGGCTCCACGCCTGCGTCATCGAAGCGCTGTGTCAGGCAGGAGGGACCCGCTGTGCGCACTGAGGAACGTTCCGTCCCGGCCGGGTTCTGGATGCCCACCGAGCGCGAGGCCCGGCTCCTGGTGCACCGCGCCGGCGGAACCCCGGCGTTCGTCTACAGCCGTGCCGCCCTGCGCGCCGCCGTCGACCGGGTCCGGGCCGCCTCGGTGTCCGGCGCGGACCTCTACTACTCGCTGAAGGCCAACCCGCACCCCGGCGTCGTCACCGCCCTGGCGTCCCTCGTGGACGGCTTCGACGTGTGCTCCACGGCCGAACTGGAGACCGCGCTGAACGCCGGTGTGCCGGCCGCGAAGGTGCTGTTCACCGGCCCGGCGAAGACACGGTCCGAGGCGGCCGCCGCGCTGGCCGCCGGGGTCGCGGTGACCGTCGAGTCCCCGGGCCAGGCCCGCCTGTTCGCCGAGGTGGCGGACGAACTCGGCGTCGGCGGGCGAGCCGTCGTACGCCTGAACACGCCGTATCCGGGCCGCACCCCGGGCAGCGCGCCGTCCCCCAACCAGTTCGGGGTGGCGGCGGAGGATCTCGCCGAGGTCGTGGACGTCCTGCGGGGCTCCGCCCTGTCGGTCGACGGCCTGCACCTGTTCTTCGGCTCGCAGTACGCCGACGCGAGTGTCATCGGCGCGGCCCGGCGGGCGGCCCTGGAGCGGGCCCGGGACGTCGAGGAGCGGTTCGGGCTGAAGCTCGGGCTCGTCTCCGTCGGCGGCGGCATCGCCCTGCCGTGGTGCGCCGCCGACCCGGACGTGGACTGGGCGGGGCTGGAGGCGGCGAGCGACGAGCCGCAGGCGTGGGGAGACGACGGCGACCGGACCGTCGTCTGCGAGTACGGCCGCGCCATCGCCGGCCCGGCCGGGGTGCTGCTCACCACCGTGCTGGACGTGAAGACCGTCGGCGACCGGCGCTATGTGGTCGTCGACGCCGGCCTGAACCACCTGTTCGTCGCCGGCCGGCTGGTGGCCGGCGGCGACCGGGGCGAGCCCCTGGTCCGGGCGGTGGGCCCGGGGCGCCCGGGTGCTCCGGACCGCGCGTACGTGACCGGGCCGCTGTGCTCGCAGCTGGACGTGCTCGCCGAGGACGTGCCGCTGCCTCAGGTGGCCGCCGGCGACACGCTGATGTTCCTCGCCGTGGGCGCCTACGGGCCGACGTTCAGTCCCAGCGGCTTCCTCAGCCGCGACAAGGCCGGGGAGATCGTTCACTGATGACCGAGACCGCAACCGAGGCAGTGACGGACGTCCTGCCGCCCGACGCGCTGAGCCCGATCCAGCGCGCCTACCTGGTCGGCGAGCAGGCGGGCATGGAACTCTCCGGGCCCGCCCGGTACTACGTGGGCTGCGACCTGGACCCGGCGTGCGTCCCCGGGCTCGGGGACCGGCTGCGCCGGCTGGTGCGCGCCAACCCCGTCCTGCGCGTCGCCCTGGCCGACGACCTGTCGATGCCGGTCCTGCCCGAGACGGCCGCGGACGAGACCGAAGTCGAGATCCGCCGGGTCGCCGACACCGACTTCGACGCCGTCGACACCGCCGTGCGCGAGGCCTGCACCGCGGACACGTTCGCCTTCGCCGGCGGGCCGCGCCTGCGCGTCGTCGCCGTGTGCTCGGAGCAGCGGGCGCGCCTGCACCTCGTCTACGCCCTGTGGCTGATGGACGCGGCGTCGCTGGACGTCTTCCTCGCCGCACTGGTGTCGGACCGGGCGGTCACGGGCACGGCCCCGGCCCCGGCCGGCGTCTCTCGCGCGGCGTGCGGCCGGGACCGCTCCGCGCGGGACCGGCAGTTCTGGACCGAGCGGGCCGCCGCCCTGCCCGACCCGGCGGAACTGCCGCTGCGCCCCGAGTGGCGGCGCGCGGGCCCGGACGTCACGCACCGCATGCTGACCGTCGACGCGGCCACCGCGCGCGCCCTCGCCGGGACGGCACGCGAGCACGGTCTGACGCCCGCGATGGTCTACCTCGCCGTCTACGGCGTGCTCCTGGGCCGTCTCGGCGGCGGTGTCCCGCACACCCTGACCGTGCTGTACTCCCGGCGCGCCGGACAGCGGCCGGCCCTGGACGCCCTCGGCAACCACGGCACCACCATGCCGCTGGAGATCCCGGCGACCACCGGGCAGGGCTTCGCCGGGATCGCGGGGACCGTGCAGCGCCGCTACCTGACCCAAGCGCTGCACGGATCCCTCAGCGGCGCCGAGATCGCCCGGCTGGCGGACCCCGGCGGCGACCCGCGCCGGCTGCCGTACCCGTTCGCCTTCACGGCGCTGGCGGCCGACGGGCGCCGCGAGGCGGACCTCGGGTTCCGGCGGCGCTGGGACGAGGTGCAGCTGAGGGTGCCCCAGGTGCTGCTCGACCACCAGGTGGTCATGGACGCCGACGGCAGCGTCCGGCTGGGCTTCGACTGGCGGACGGACGCCTTCGACGCCGGCTTCGTCGAGGACTTCGTCGGCCAGTACGCCGACCTCGTCGGGGAACTCGCCGAGTCCCGCGACCACTGGGCGCGCCTGCCGTACCGCACCCCGGCCCCGGCCCCGGCCCGGTCCCTCGCCTCCGCCGCGGGGGAGACCCTGCACGACCGGGTGATGCGCCGCGCCGCCGAAACACCCGACGCTCCGGCCGTGCACGACGAGCAGGGCACCCTCGGCTACGCGGAGCTGGCCGCACACGCGGCGGCGGTGGCGGACGCCCTGCGCGCGGCGGGCGCCCGCCCCGGGGACAAGGTCGCCGTGCATCTGCCGCGCGGGCGCGGCCAGGTGATCGCCGTCCTCGGCAGCCTGCTCGCCGGCTGCGTCTACATCCCGCTGGATTACGGCGTCCCCGACGGCCGTCTCGACAGCATCGCGCGACGCGGCGAGGTCCGCTTCGCGTTCACCGACGGCCGGCCGGAGGCGGACCAGGGCTGGGTGCGCCGCGGGGTACGGCCCCTGCGCCTGCCGGAGCCGGACGACGTGCCCTGCGGGCCGCCCGTCCACCGCCCGGCCCCGGACGCGACGCCGACGGCGTACATCATCTTCACCTCCGGCTCGACCGGTGAACCGAAGGGCGTGGTGATCTCGCACGCCGCGGCCCTCACCACGATCGACGCGGTCAACGACGAACTCGGCGTCGCCGCCGGGGACCGCGTGCTGTCGGTTTCGTCGATCGGCTTCGACCTGTCCGTGTACGACATGTTCGGGCCGCTGCTGCGCGGCGGCGCCGTCGTGATGCTCTCCGAGCGGTCCGCGCGCAACCCCGCCGCCTGGGCCGACCTCATCGGCCGGCACGGCGTGACCATCTGGAACTCGGCCCCCGCGCTGGCGTCCCTGCTGGCCGAGGAGGGGACCGCCGTCCCGACGGTGCGGACCTTCATGCTCAGCGGCGACTGGATCCCGCTGACACTTCCCGCCGCCCTGCGGCGCCTTGCGCCCGCCGTGCAGGTGATGAGCCTGGGTGGGGCGACCGAGGGCGCGATCTGGTCCATCCGGCACCCGGTCACGGACGCCGACTGCGCGGGCCGTTCCATCCCGTACGGCACGGCCCTGCCGGGCCAGGACATCCATGTGCTCGACGCGGAACGGCGGCTGTGTCCGGACTGGCACATAGGGGAGATCTGCATCGGTGGCGCGGGCGTGGCCGACGGCTACGTCAACGACCCGGAGAAGACGGCGGCGGCGTTCGTCGACGACCCCGTGTTCGGGCGGATCTACCGCACCGGCGACCGGGGCCGCCGGCACCCGGACGGCGTGGTGGAGTTCCTGGGCCGCACCGACACCCAGGTCAAACTCAACGGACACCGGGTGGAGCTGGGCGAGGTGGAACACCTCCTGGACCGCTTGCCGGGCATCCGGGGCAGTGCCGCGTGTGTTCGTGGGGAAGGCCGCCGCAAGAGCCTCGTCGCGTATGTCACCCTCACCGAGGACCCGCCGGGGACCTGGCAGCGGGACGCGTACGCCGCGCTCGGCAAGGCCCTGCCGTACTACATGGTCCCGGACGCCGTGGTCGCCCTCGACGAGATCCCCCTGACCGGCAACGGCAAGGTGGACCGGCGCCGGCTCCAGTCGCTGCCCCTGCCCGACGACGAGCGCGCGGACGCGGAGCCGGCGGTCCGCGCGGGCGACCCGCTGGGCCAGGAGATCGCCGGGTGCTGGCGGGAGGTGCTGGGCGAACCCCCGGGCCGACGAGGCTTCTTCGAGGCCGGAGGCAGTTCGTACGACGCGATCCGGCTGCTCTCCCTGGTGCGCGGCCGGCTCGGACACGAGGTGTCGTTCGGCGACTTCATGGCGGACCCCACGGTCGCGGGCCTGGCCTCGCTGTGCCGCCGGGTGCGGGGCGAACGCGGCTCCGGTATCTGGACGTACCGCCCGCGCGCCGCCGTGCGTCCACGGCTGCGGCTGGTGCTCTTCCCGCCGGTGGGCGGTGGTGTGTCCTGCTACGCGGGGCTGATCCGGGAGCTGTCGGGCGACATCGACGTCCATGTGGCCGGGTTCGACGCTCCGGTGGCCCGGTCCGGCTCGGCGGGCTCGCTGACCGGGCTCGCCCGGGGCTGTCTGCGGGAGCTGCCCGCCGAGGTGCTGTCCGGTGCCGAGCCGCTGGTCTTCGCCGGGTGGTCCTTCGGGGGCGCGCTGGCCTTCGAAGCGGCACGGATCTGCGGGGTGCCCGTGGCCCGGGTCGTGGTGGTCGACACCCCGGTCTCCGCCGTGTCCCGTGCCCACGGTGACCCCGGGGACGGTGCCCTGCTCGCGGGGTTCCTCAGGGACATCCGGGAGACCAGCGGGGCGGACGTCGACCGGGCCGACGTGGCCACGGATCCGACGTTGCGCACCCGGTTCGAGGTGTACCGGCAGAACATCGCGGCGCTGGCCGCCTGGAGTCCGCAAGCGGCCGCCCTGCCCGTCGTGGAGTTCCGGGCCGGTGAGCAGCCGGCCGAGCGGGACGCCGGCGCCTGGGGCCGGGTGGCGCGGAGCGCCGGTACGGCGGTGCTGACCGGCGGGCACTTCGACGTGTTCCGGCCGGACAACGCCCGTCACGTCAGGGACGCCATCGACGCCGTCGACGGGATCGAAGGCATCGAAGGCATCGAGGAATTCGACGGGATCGAAAGGGCCGAAAGCCGATGACCAGAACCGATGTACCGGTCGCCGTCCGCGAGGAATTCGCCTCCCGGGGGCACCCGCTGTCCCCGTCGCAGGACGCCGTGGATCTGATCAGCCTCGGCGTCAACTCGGTGACGCTGATCCAGGTCCTGTCCGCGCTGGAGGACGCCTTCGGGATCGATTTCGACATGGAACGCCTGTTCTCCGCGCCCGTGACGGTGGCCCGGCTGGAGACGGAGATAGTGCGCGGCACCGCGCCCGCGTAACGGCACACGCAGAAAAGCACTTTGGGAGGGGATTCGGCATGTCCGACATCGAGAACACCGAGAACGACGACTATCAGCGGCTGACTCCGTCCGGCATGGGCGCGGTCATTCCCTGGAGTCCCGGCCGGCCCGTCGAGGCACTGGCCCAGGAGACCAAGCGGGCCGCGCTGGGCAACGGGTGCGCCCTGGTCCGCGGACTCGGCCTGGACGAGGCGGACTTCAAGCTGCTGGTCCGCTCGCTCGGGGACACCGTCGACCACAAGTTCGGCGAGGGCGGCGCCGACCTGCTCAAGCTCAACGCCTCGCACGACGAGGGGAAGGTCGTCACCGGGCGCGGCCCGCTGCCCGTCCACACCGACGGG
This sequence comes from Streptomyces sp. NPDC001450, assembly GCF_053597295.1. Classification (NCBI taxonomy): domain Bacteria; kingdom Bacillati; phylum Actinomycetota; class Actinomycetes; order Kitasatosporales; family Streptomycetaceae; genus Streptomyces; species Streptomyces sp. NPDC001450. Next base: position 32,573 of record NZ_JBSFHY010000028.1, on the reverse strand, counting down.
CTGCTGGTCGGCGAGCGCGTCGACCTGATCATCCTGTACGCCGCCGAGTTCTCCGACGCGCCGGGCTCCGGCGAGACCTACATCAGCGACCAGCTCACCGCCTGGGCGGAAATGCCCGAGCACCTGCGCCGGGTCCTCGACGAGTACGAGATCGAGTACCTGGTCACCGAGCGCGGGTACTTCCCGACGGTCCCCGAGGACTGGTACGCCATCCCGGTGACCCGGGACTACGGCCGGGTGAAGTCCCTGAACCTGGCGACGGCCTTTCCCCCCGACGTCACCCCGCGCTCCTGGGAGGTCAGGGTCAAGGGGATGGACCCCGAGCTGTCCGACCGGTTCTTCACCGAGCTGGACGCCTTCCTGCGCTCCGAGCGGTACGCGTACACGCACCGCTGGCAGGTCGGGGACCTGCTGATCATCGACAACCAGCGGACCCTGCACGGCCGTACGGCCATCGGCCCGGGCGGCACCCGAGTGCTGTTCCGGGGCCAGCTGACCCTGCCCGACGCGGCCTGAGCCCCGTCCCGCCCGTCCGATCGTCCTCGCCGTCACTGGAGCCTCACATGCCCATACCCCGTCAGCCCGTCCCCGCCCTCGACGTCCCGCTGGTCGGCGGCGGCCGCTGGGTCCTCGCCGACCAGCGGCCCGACCGCTTCAGCCTGGTGGTCTTCTACCGGGGTGTGCACTGCCCGATGTGCCGTGCTCACGTCACCGAACTCGACGGACTGATCGACGAGTTCGCCGCCGTCGGAGTGGACCGCGTCCTCGCGGTCAGCGGAGACGACGAGGGCCGCGCCCGGCGCGCTGTCGAGGAGTGGGGAATCAGCCGGGTGCCGATCGGTTACGGCCTGTCCCTCGCGTCCATGCGGGAGTGGGGCCTGTACGTGTCCAAGGCCATCAAGGAGGGCCAGCCGAACGAGTTCAGTGAGCCAGGCCTGTTCCTCGTCCGCCCGGACGGCACCCTCTACGCGGCCGTGCAGACCACGATGCCGTTCCTGCGGCCGCATCTGGACGAGGTCGTGGAGACGGTCCGCTGGATCAACGAGAACGACTACCCCGCGCGGGGCGAGTTGTGAGCGACGACCGGCACGGGGCGGCCCCGGCCGACGGGGCCGCCATCACACCACGGCACCTGAAGCGACTGCTCGACCAAGGGGCCCCGATCGACCTCGTCGACATCCGGGAGCCCCAAGAGTGGGAGATCGTGCGCATCCCCGGTGCGCGCCTGGTCCCGATGCGGGAATGGCTGGACGGTTCGGCCCTGTCGACCTTGTGCCAGGGCCGTACACCGGTCTTCTACTGCCGGACCGGCCGACGCACGCTCGAGGTCCTGGCCGTGGCGCGGGAGGCCGGGTTCGCCGACGCCGTACACCTGGAAGGGGGCGTCGTGGCATGGGTGAACGAGATCGATCCCCGGCTCCCGGTGTACTGAGCGCGGCCCTGCGGCACGGTCCGGGCGGACCGTGCCGCGCCGCGGCCGGCTCAGGTGGTGTAGTCGGCGTTGAGCTTCACATAGCCTTCGGTGAGGTCGCAGCCGTAGACCGTGAACGCGCCCTCGCCAATGCCGAGGTCCACCCGGATGACCACCTCGTCGCCGGTGAGATACCGCGCCGCCCGCTCCAGCAGCGCGTCACTCGGCTCCTCCGGGTGCATGGGGAGATCGCCGAACCAGATGCGGACGCGGTGCGGCTGGATGTCGGTCTCGTCGTCGAGCTTGCCGATGGCCATCGCGACCCGGCCCCAGTTGGGGTCGGCGCCGTGCACGGCCGTCTTCACCAGGGGGGAGTTGACCACGCTCTTGCCGACCCGCTTGGCCTGGGCGTCGTCGCGGGCCCCGGTGACCTGGACCTCGATGAGCTTGCTGGCGCCCTCGCCGTCCGAGGCGATGTCGCGTACGAGGCGCAGCGCGACGGTGTACAGCGCCTCCTCGAACTCGGCGAGGTCGACGGGTCCGGCCAGGCCGTTGGCGAAGAGCGCGGCCGTGTCGCTGGTGGAGGTGTCGGTGTCGATGCTCAGGGCGTTGAACGTCCGGTCCATCACACGCCGGAACAGGGTGTCGAGTTCGGCGGCCGGGATGTCGGCATCGGTGAAGAAGAACGTCAGCAGGGTTGCCATGTTCGGCTCGATCATGCCGACGCCCTTGGCGATACCGGCGAGGACGGCGTCGCCGACCCGCACGCTGAAGTGCTTCGGGCGGGTGTCGGTCGTCATGATGGCCGCGGCGGCTGTCGCGTAGTCCGCCTCCGGGAACGGCCAGGACAGCGCGTCGAGTCCGGCCCGGATGCTCTCCATGGGGTAGGGGCGGCCGATCACACCGGTCGAACCGATGACCAGCTCCTCGGGGTCGATGCCGACGATCTCGGCGACCCTGCGGCGCACTTCGGCGGCGTTGTCCGCGCCCGCCTTGCCGGTGGCCACGTTGGCGTTCCGGGAGAGCACGACCATGCCGCGGCTCTGCTGCCGGTGCGCCACCTCGCGGCTGATGACGACGCTCGGTCCCGCGAAACGCGAACGCGTGAACACGGCGGCGGAGCGGGCGGGAACGTCGGAGACGACGACCGCGAAGTCGTCCTCGATGTCCTTGAGCCCCATGTTCCTGGTCACGCTGCGAAAGCCCTTCGGGCCCGTGATCGCCATGTCTCACATTCCTTTTCGATGAATGAACATTCCGATCACCGTACATTCAATCAACTCCTCGTGCACCAGGGCACCGAACCGACCGCATAAATATTCCAACTGTTTGCTGAGGGAGGGTCCGTGTCGACGATCGACATCGAGACAGCGACCATGAAGTGCGAGGTACTTTCCGAGGGCATCGCCCTGGTGGAGTTCTCGCAGGCACACGAACAGAACCCGTTCAGCAGGGCGCGCATGCGCGAGCTGACCAGGGTGATGACCGACCTCGACGGCGACGACCGGATCCGCTGCGTCGTCCTGTACGGCGGCGCGGGCCGGTCCTTCGGGGCCGGCGGCGACTTCCACGAGGTCTCGGAGTTCTCCGGCGGCGACGAGGTCGACGCCTGGATCGATGACATCACCGACCTGTACGGCACCATCGCCGGCATCTCGAAACCCGTCGTCGCCGCCATCGACGGCTTCGCGATCGGCGTCGGACTGCAGATCGCCCTCTGTTGCGACCTCCGCGTCGGCAGCCGTACCTCGACGCTGGTGATGCCCGAGTTCCGGGTCGGCATCGCCTGCAACTTCGGCGGCTACATGCTGGAGACGGTGGTGGGCCGCAGCGTCATGCAGGAGATGCTCTACACCTGCGCCGAGTGGCCCGCCGACCGCGCCCTCACGGACGGCCTCCTCCAGGAGGTCACCGCCCCGGAGGACCTGCTGGACAGCGCGCTCGGCCACGCCCGGCGCATCGCCTCGTACACCGCCGCCGCCGTGCAGTCGACCCGCGCCCGGGTCAACGGCCCCTTCGTGGAGGGCCTGCGCCGGGTCCGCGACGAGGGCAAGCGGTCCCACCGCACCGCCTTCTCGGCGGGCGAGGCCCAGCAGCGCATGCGCCGGATCATCGGAAAGGCGTGACCGTGACCTCCCTCGTCGACCTGCCTCCGGTCAGCAAGTGGTGCGTGGTCACCAACGCGCCCGTCCCGGAACTGGCCCGCCTGTCCCAGAGCGCCGACCTCGGCGACCTGAACGTGTACTACCGGGGGCCCGCCGGCGCCGTGCTCCCCGACAACCCCCCGTTCACCCTCGACGTGCGCACCCTGACCGCGTCCGCGGAGGACCCCGGCCACACCGCCGCCACCGTCCTGCGCGTCGAGGCGGACACCGTCACCCTGCACATCTCCGCATTCAACGAGGACCCGGTCTACTACGCCGTCAACCGCCTGCGCGGCCTGTTCGCCTACTTCACGGACCTGCTGCTCGCGCCCCTCGTGCTGCCCGCCCTCGACCTGCCCGTCGCATCCACCGAGGGCGCCCCCGGCCACGAGCGCGCCACCCTCCTGCTCGGCGTGAACCGGCTGCGCCACGGCATCCACACCCGCACCCGCCGCACCGGCGGCGCCTGGCTGATGGAGGCCCGCGACGAGCACGACCCGCTCGCCTCGTTCCGCGCCCCGCTCCGCGACGACCCGCTCGCCGCCGGCGAGGCCCAGATCGAGGCGCTGACCGAGGAGATCCGCCGGATCGCCGCGGCCACCCCCGAGGGCACCGGCTACGCCACCCTCCTGTCGGGCGGCATCGACTCCGGCACGGTGACCTACCTCGCCGCCCGGGCCGGCCTGCCCGTCACCCCGTACAGCGTGGCCACCCCCTGGGGCGACGAACTCGCCGACGCGACCGAACTCTGCGCCGAGTTGGGCATCGCGCTCGAACCCGTCCATCTGACCGAGGACGAGATCATCGCCTCCATACCGGAGGCCGTCCGCTGGCTGGGCGTCACCGACCCCGAGGTCGTCGAAGTCGCCCTGACCGCCACGTCCGTGCAGCGGCTCGGCGCCGTCGCCCCCGAGAAGGTGCTGCTCACCGGCTACGGCAGCGATCTGATCAACGCCGGCCTCTACCGCCCCTTCGACCACCGCGACGACCTGATCGACCAGTGCCTCACGGCCGTCGACCGCACCCGGCGCAGCAACGAACTGTCCAACCGCATGCCGCTCGCCTACGGCACCACCACCCACCACCCCTTCTGGGCCTGGCCGGTGATGCGGGTGGCCCTGGAGACCGCGCCGGAGTGCAAGGTGCGCGAGGGCCGCGAGAAGTACCACCTGCGTACGGCGATGGGCACACGGCTGCCCGAGCCGATCGCCTGGCGCAAGAAGATCGCCGTGCACCACGGCGGCGGACTCCAGCAGGGCGTGATCCGTCGCCTGGAGAAGGAGACGGGCCCCGTCGACCGTGAACGCCTTTACCGGGCCTGTTTCACCGAACTCCTCGACCGGGCCGCGCAGGGCGAACTGGAGCCCGCCGACCCCTGGGCCCTCCTGGAGGGCGCGGTACGCCGCGTCCGCCGCCCGCACTGACCACGACAGCACCCGTAGAACCGAGGGAACCGATGACCGAGCAACTGACAGCACCGACCGCCACCGCGGCCTCCTCCGGTGCGGCCGCCACCGAGCAGTTCCGCGCCCGCCGACGCGACCATGCGCCGGTCGCCGACACGGCGAGGGTCAGCACCCTCGCCGGCGAACTGATCGGTGCCGCACGCGACATCATCCGCCGCCACAAGGTGACGTACGCCGAGTTCGACGCGCTGAAGGCGTGGCTCATCCAGGTGGGCGAGGACGGCGAGTGGCCGCTGTTCCTCGACGTCTGGATCGAGCAGACCATCGAGCAGGTGGCCAACGAGAACCGGGACGGCACCAAGGGCAGCCCGGAGGGCCCGTACTTCGTGCCGGACGCCCCGCGCCTGCCGGCCGACAGCGCGCTTCCCATGCGGGAGAGCGAAGGGGGCGTCCCGCTGGTCTTCCAGGGCCGGGTCACCTCGACCGACGGAACGCCCCTGCCCGGCGCGACCATCGAGATGTGGCAGGCCGACGACGACGGCGTGTACTCCCAGTTCGCGCCCGGCCTGCCCGAATGGAACCTCCGCGGCACGGTGGTGACCGACGACGACGGCGCCTTCAAGGTGCGCACCGTCGAGCCGTCTCCGTACGAGATTCCCACCGACGGCTCCTGCGGCAGGCTCATCGCCGCGGCGGGCTGGCACGCGTGGCGCCCTGCCCACCTGCACGTGCGGGTGTCCGCCGAGGGACACCACGTCCTGACCACACAGCTGTACTTCAAGGGCGGCCCGCACATCGAGGACGACATCGCGTCGGCGGTCAAGCCGGAACTGATCCTGGACCCCACGCCCGTCGGGGACGGCAGCAGCCGTGAAGTGACCTACGGCCTGGTCCTCGACCCGGCCTGACGACCGACGACAGCCGAGCACGGGATCACACCGCCGACCGGAGGGCGACCGGTCCGGTCCGGCGCACCAGGGCGTGCGCCCGGCCGGACCGGACCGCCGTGGGTCGGCCACGAGAAGCGGGGACTACGAAGTGAGGCGACGCGTTCGCACTCAGGTGGGCATCATCGGTGCGGGACCGGCGGGCCTGGTCACCGCCGCCGTACTGGGCCAGGCGGGCATCGACCACGTGGTGCTGGAGCGGCAGACCCGTGAGCACATCGAACAACGCGCCCGCGCGGGCCTGTTGGAACATCGCACGGTGGAATACCTCCGGAGCCGGGGACTGGCCGGCCGCCTCGTGGCGGAGGGCCGCCGGGCCGGCTGGTCGGACTTCCAGCTGACCGGCAGCCGTATGCGCCTGGACTACGAGGCACTCACCGGCGGGCTGCGGCACTGGGTGTACCCGCAGCACCTTCTGGTGCGGGACCTGTGCGACGAACTGGCGGCCGCCGGACGGGCGCCGCTGTTCTCGCACCCCGTCCGGGAGGTGAACGGCCTGACCGGACCGACGCCGCGCATCGTCTGCGACGACGTGGAGATCGACTGCGATTTCGTCATCGGGTGCGACGGCTACCGGGGCATCGCGCGCACGCTCATGCCCAGCGGGCCGGACTCCCCCCAGGACGCCGCCGTACGGTATCCGTACGAGACTCTGACCATGCTCGCCGAGGTGGACGTCCCGGCAGAAGGGGTTCTCTACGCGATCACGGAGGACGGGTTCGCGGGAATGATGCCGCGCACCCCGCAGATCAGCCGCTTCCACCTGCAGATCCCGCACGGGGACACTCCCGGGGACTGGCCGGCTTCCCGCATCAGGGAACGACTGGCCCGCCGCCTGGCCGACAGTGGCACCGGCGCGCCGGACATCGGCGCCATCACCGAAGTACGCACCCTGCTGATGCGCAGCCACATCGCCGGATCGCTGCGCCACGGCCGGCTGCTGCTGGCCGGGGACGCGGCCCACATCCTGACACCGTTCGGCGGCAAGGGGGCCAACCTGGCGATCGCCGACGTCGCGGACCTGACCCGGGCCCTGATCGTGCACTACCGGCACGGTGACGACCACGAGCTGGACACCTACAGCGACCGGCGCATGCGCGAGATCTGGCAGGTCCAGGAGTTCTCCCACCACCTTCTGCAGCTGGTCATGCTGCCGCCTGGCACCCCCGCTGAGCGTCGCTTCGCACTCGGCCTGAAACGCATCGCCGTCGAACGCATCACCCAAGGGCACGAGGCCACGGCATTTGCCCACCACTATGTGGGGTCCGGGGTGTAGCCGACGGGCTGGCCAACGGCTGGACGGCAGCACTTGGAGTCTCATGCGAAGAGCGCGCGGCAGGACACTGAGCGCGCTTCTGCAGTAGGCGCCCGAGCTGGTGGCCCGGGCCGCCTGCGGAGGTGACGCCGGACCTCGTTGAGCGGTACCGGCACGTCCGCAGGGATACCGGGGTGTTCGTTCAGGAAGCGACACGGCCCGACGTACGGCTGGACATCCTCGACACCTCGCCGATCCGCCGCCACCCCTGAACCGCTGTTTCGGCCTCTGGCCTGGGCCGCGGGAAAACTGAGGGCACGGCGTGGGAAACGATCTTTCCGATGAGGCGGCTGACGACCAGCGCTCCACAGGACGTGATGCCCAGCCGCTCGCAGGCCTGGCGCAGGTGGCTGCGGGCTCCGGCGGAGAGCCGGGCGCCCAGCTCGCCGCGGGCGACCAGCGTCACCGACAGGCCGGGCCGGGATTCCGCGATCTCGGTGGCGGTCTCGATGCCGGTCAGCCCGTCGCCGACGACCAGCACCCTTCCGCCTTCGTCCCGCCTGCCCAGGCTGTCCAGGCGCTCGCGCAGGCGCAGCGCGGAGGGCCGGCCGGTGACGTCGAAGGCGTGCTCGGCCACGCCGGGGACGCCGTGGCCGGCGGCGTGGCTGCCGAGCGCGTAGAGAAGCGTGTCGTAGCCGAGCTCGCCGCCGCCGTCGGCGTCGGCCACGGCGACGGCCTGGCGCTCGGGGTCGACGGCGGTGACGCGGGCCAGGCGCAGCCGTATCCCCGTGCCCACGAAGACGTCGGCGAGCTGTGGAGCCTCGATCTCCTGGCCGGCCGCGAGCTGGTGCAGCCGCAGCCGCAGCCGCAGCCGCAGCCGCAGCCGCTGGACGAAGTCCGGCTCGGCGTTGACCACGGTGATCTCGGTGTCCGCCGGGGACAGCCGACGGGCCAGGGTCCCGGCCACGTAGGCCCCGGCATAGCCGGCGCCGAGGACGATTTTCGGCGATTCCCTTACGTCTCGGCCTGCTTGGCCGTCCTACCGGTGCTCAGGGTTTTCGTAGTCGCGGCGGCAGCCGGCGTCCCAGGCGGTGCGCTGGTTGCCGTAGGCGGGGATGCCACCGAGGTCTTTCAACGCCCGGGCCAGGTGCAGCAGGTTCCAGGTCATGAAGGTGGTGTTGCGGTTGGTGAAGTCGTTCTCCGGGCCGCCCGATCCGGGGTCGAGGTAGGAGGGGCCGGGGCCCGCCTCGCCGATCCAACCGGCGTCCGCCTGGGGCGGGATGGTATCCCAGGTGCTGCAGGCTGTAGAGCACGCCTTTCACGGCAAGGGTGTCTTCCCCGACGACCACCCGGGCGCTCTCGGCGCGGTCGGATTCATGCGGCACGACTACAGCAACTTCGGCTTCGACACGGCCGACGTGCTGATCTGCGTGGGCTACGAGATCCAGGAGTTCGACCCGGTCAAGATCAACCCGAACGGCGACAAGCGGATCGTCCACGTGCACCGCTTCCCTGCCGAGGTGGACGCCCACTACCCGGTCGCGGTGGGCGTCGAGGGCGACCCCTCACAAGCGCTGGACGCACTCGCGGCAGCACTGCCCGACGGACTCACCTACGACTTCGGGAGCAACGAGAAGATCCGGACGCTGCTCGACGAAGAGCTCCAGTACGGGCGCGACAGCGAGGCATTCCCGCTGGTGCCGCAGCGCGCTGTGGCCGACGTGCGTACCGCGCTGGACCGCCACGACATCGTCCTCGCCGACACCGGCGCCGGGAAAATGTGGATGTCCCGCCTCTACCCCACCTACGAACCGGACACGTGCCTGGTCTCCAACGGTCTGTCGACCATGGGGTTCGCCCTGCCGGGCGCGATCGCCGCGAAGCTGGCACGGCCGGACCGGCGCGTGCTGGCGATGATGGGCGACGGCTCGTTCCTGATGAACTCCCAGGAACTGGAGACCGCCGTCCGCGAACACATCCCGCTGGTCGTCCTGGTCCTGGTCGACGAGGAATACGGCCTGATCACCTGGAAGATGGAACTCGAGATCGGCCGCCACAGCCACACCCGGTTCACCAACCCGGACCTGGTCGCCTACGCCGAAAGCTTCGGCGCCCGTGGTTACGCGATCGAAGCCGCCGACCAACTCCTGCCCGTGCTGCGCCGCGCCCTCGACGACGACACGGTCTCCGTGATCGCCTGCCCCGTCGACTACTCCGAGAACCTGCGTCTGACCGACCGACTCGGCAGTCTCCACGGCCCGTTCTGACCTCAGCACAGGGCCGGCCGACCGCCGGCAACGACACATACGAGCCCCGGGCCGGCTCGCCGTCCCGGGCTCGCTCAGGGGCTCCCGTGGTCGCGGGCGTAGGCGGCCAGGATCCGCTGCCGCGTGCCTCCGGTGTGCAGGAAGCGCTGGTCGAGCACAGTGGCGAGGTCGTCGAGAGCGGCGGCGAGCACGGCCGCGGCGCTCCGGGCGTCCGGGCGCTCTGTTCGCCTTGCCCGCTCGGCGAGGTCGGCTGCGTACCCGAGGGTCAACGCCAGCGAGATGTCACCGGGTCCGTCGTGGAAGTAGTAGGACTCGGGGTACTGGAGGAAGTCCACGCAGGTACGTGCGATGTCGGCAGCGAGTTGGCCGAGGGCAGCGGCCCCCACGTCGGAGGCCGGTTGCCCGGCCGTCGGATCGGCGCGGCGCAGCTGGGAGATGCGCAGTGCAAGCGCCCGTCGCCGGGCCAGAGCCGGATAGATGCCGAGGATCCAGGAGACGGTGGCGGTCAACAACGCGAAGCCGACCAGCGCCTCCAGCGGTGCGACGATGCGCAGCCAGTCGGCGGAGGGCGCGATGTCGCCGAGGCCGAGCGTGGCGACGGTCACCAGTGAGAGGTACAGGGCGTCCACCGGCCCGGAGTGCTCGGACGGCTCCAGCGTGCCGGAGTAGGAGAACGCTTCCGGCATGTGCGGCCAGTACACCAGGGCCCAGCCCACGGCCACGGCGCAGGCCCACGTGGCCACCACGGTCACCATGCCGACAGGCCCGGCCAGCCCAGCGGTCCTGCTGCTCTCGCGGCCCCGGGTGGACAGCCGCCACAACAGCGACATGACGACCCTGCTCAGGCCCCCGTGCCGGGTGGGGTGCCACAGGGTGTGGAACACGTCCCGCAGAATGATCAGCACCACCGCCACGCCGATGAACGTGACCAGCCATTCCATGGAACCTCCCGGGCTCACCCGCCTCGGGTCCAGCATGCGGCGATCCCCACCCGGAGACGACCATTCGCCACGCCCCGACCACCGCGCTGGTCGGCACGCTGCCCGCCCGGTGGGCTCTCTTCGCTCCCCCAGTCACCCGCATGCGGGTTCAAGCAGTGGCCGCTCCGTCCCTTCGGAGCGCCCACCGGGCCGAGTAGGCGGAGGATCAGGCCTCGGTGCCGGCCTTGCCGCGGCGCACCACGAAACGGCGCCTGCGCCGACGGCGACCGCGGCACCAGCCCGAGCGATGGCCGGGAGTGCGGAGCGGGAACCGGTCTGCGCGGGGGCGTCCTGCGGCTTGGCGTCACCCGGCAGTGACATGCGGGGTGTTCCGGCGCTTCATCGGCATCGTCACAGCTGGCCCGACCCTGGCCGCAATCTCCGGGTGCACGGTGCACGGTGCACGGTGCACGGTGCACGGTGCACGGCGCCCGTGGACGCGGTCGCCGGCCGGTCTCTTCCTACAGCTCCCTGCGGCTCTTCTGACTTGCTCAGAGCGGGGGCGACGGATCGCCGGTTGGAGTTACCGCACACCCCCATTGGGGTGATGTTGAACCAGTCACGGTTCGGATGCCGCGCGAAGCTCATAGTCGCAGGTCACAGGCACACTGACGGAGCGATGTGCGCCGTCGTGCCGGGGGATTTTGCGGGAACCGAGTGTTTAGCTAGACCTAAAGGTGGCATCCTTGAGACAGCGGCAACATCCGCTGCCGTTACATGAGTTGGGGGTCATGCCATGAGCTTCTTCGCTCGCAGTGAGAGTAACGCCGAGTTAGCCGGCGCTCAGTTGGCGCGACAGGCAACAGCTTCTCTCGCGGGCTTGTTGTCAGGGCTGGGAAAGACACGTTCGGACCTTGCCAAGGCCATGGGTGTCAGCCCTGGTCGAGTCAGTCAGATCATGTCGGGTGACGCAAATCTGACGGTGCGTACGTTGGCTGCGGCAGCGGAAGCGCTGGGTGCCGACGTCGAGATCAGGTTTTCTCCCCGCCGCCCAGACACCGCAGAGGGGCCATCTGTGAGCAGCGGAGAGTCATCGCCCTTGCGTGGAAGTGGCATCCCTACGCATCGATGAGCCTGTCCGGCTGCCGACCAGGGACTTGCGGGCTTCTGGTGAGGTCGGCTGCCGCCACTAGGGGCGGTTGCGGCGGAGGCTGAACCGTCGCCGTTGCTGAGGCAGCGCAGAACTGTGGAAGGCATCGTTGGACAGTGCCTTGGTACGCAGTGCCTCGAGGTCGGCGTGTTCCGTCCGGCGGCCGTGCACGTAGGCGTACAGCAACAGGTCTCCGCAGCGGTTGCTGGCTTCACCGAAAGCACTGCGGCACTGATAGACCTCTTCGTCGGTCGGCTCCCGCATCCAGGCGATGTGGATTTCACGGCGGGCCTCATCTGTCTTCGTCTGCACCTCAAGCGCGTTGATCATGGCCTTGTCGGCTGCGTCGAAGAGGTTGGTGACCGCTTTGGCGAGCGGGGGATGCCGGTCCACCAGGTAGTTCTTGAGTTCGTGTACGAACACACGGAGCTGCGTCGACTTCTCGAAGCCGTCCATGAACCGGTCACACCAGCGGCGAGCGTCCAGCTGCATGCGGTACTCGAGTCGTTCCCTGAACCAGGCAATGCCCAGTGTCATGAACTTGACGTAGGGCTGAGTCGTATCGTCCTGTCTCTTGCGCGGCATGGTCGTGACCCCGGTGGCCAGGCCCGCGGCGATCGGAGGCAGCTTCGCCAGGTGCGGAAGCGCCAGCCCGGCGGCGATCCCGACTGCGCCTGTCAGAGCGAGAACCAGGAGCGTCAGGCCGGCGGATCTCCAGCTGCCCAGCAGCCGGCCCTTGCCGGCGGAATGGCGGGCTAAGCCGATCCACGCAAGGCCGGCGCTGAGGGCGGCCGGTAACGCGTAACCGGCGAGCCAGCTGTGGTGGTACCAGGTCATGAACGGCCCCAAGTCGTGCATGGACAGGTAGGACCGTCGCAGGCGAGCAGAGGGCGAGCCGGGCTCCCCCTCGGCGTGTGCGCCCAGCCCCCTCGCTGCAGGCCTACAGCGAGGGGGCTGCCGCGAGTACCGCAGATGATGTCATCTGGCGTTGCCTTGCGGCATTACTTTGAGCAACAAGTGGCCACCGGCTGCGGTGATCCAGCCACTTCGTGCCTCGTAACGGGCCGGGGCCCGTTTCTCTGTCCCGGTACAACTCCTCGCCTTCATGGACGGCCACTTCTGCAACGGCTTCATGCCGTTCGTCGTCCATCGGGTGCTGCTGGGGATTGCCGTCATCGGCCTGTTCGTGATGGGCATCCTCGCCCCAGGTGCGCGCCGGTCACCGGGCGCAGCCGCACCGCTGCGTCCAGGCCGGTGCCCGGGGCCGGGCGCAGGCCTATGTCGCCGCCCGAGGCGTGGACGAGGTGGCGGACTATGGGCAGACCCAGGCCGGTGCCGTCGTGGTGGGAGTCGGAGGCGCGCCAGAAGCGGTCGAAGGCGCGGACGCGGTCGCTCTCGGGCATGCCGGGGCCCTGGTCGATGACATGGAGCTCGGCGTCGGGCGTGCGGTGGAGGGTGATGGTCGTGCCGGGCGGGGAGACGCGCAGTGCGTTGGCGACCAGGTTGTCGATGATCTGGTCCAGCGCCCCGGGGATCGCCCAGACCCGGCCGGCGGGGCGGCCGGTGACGGAGAGGACTACGTACTGTTCGGCGGCCAGTGACTCCCACATCGCGACGCGGTCGGCGATGACGGTGTCCAGGTCGACCGGTTCCGGGGTGGTGGCGCTGTTCTCCAGGCGGGCCAGGGCGAGCAGGCCCTGCACCATGCGGCCGAGGCGTTCGACCTCGCCGACGGCCTCCTCCAGGCTGCCGTGGGCGCGCGGGTCGAGGTAGGGCTCGAAGTTCTCCAGGCGCAGGCGCAGTGCGGTCAGCGGGGTTTTCAGCTGGTGGGAGGCCTCGGAGGCGAACGCCTGCTGGGCCTCGAGCAGGTGTTGCAGGCGGGTGGCCGTGTGGGTGAAGGAGGCGGCGAGGGTGCGTAGTTCGGGAGGGCCGGAGGTGGTGTCCGGTGGGTTGGTGAGCCGGCCGTCGGCCAGCTGGGCGGTGGCCGCTTCCAGGGTGCGCAGGGGGCGGGTGATCCAGCGGGCGAGGGTGAAGGCGGCCAGGGCGACGGCGGCGAGGATGCAGGCTCCGGCCAGGGCGAGGGCGCCCCAGATGCGGTGGACACGGGCGTTGACCTCGGCCATGGGGTAGGTCACGCGCAGGGTGCCCCGGATCGTCGTACCGGAGGAGCCCGGCATGGTGGCCGAGAGCATGTCGTCTCCGGCGGTCACGGTCGGCTGGTTGCGCAGGGCGCGGGCGATGTCCGGCTGGGCGGCGATGCTGATTCCCGTACGGCCGGACGGGTCGGAGTCGGCCAGGACGAGGCCTCGCCGGTCGGTGACGACGACACGGCCGCCGGTGCGGGTGGCGTAGTCGCCGACGACGTCGGGCAGGGCGTCGAAGTTGCCCTTCTCGATGTTCTCCTCGGTGACCTCGGCGAGCATGGAGGCGTCGCGTTCGACGCTCTGGGAGGCGCGGGAGGTCTCTCCGCGGGCGTAGATCAAGCCGAGTGGCAGCTCCAGTCCGGCCAGTACGAGGATCGCCAGGGCGAGGTAGCTGAGCAGCAGGCGTCGGGTCATCCGGCCGCCCTGGGTTCCGCGTCGTGGCCGGGGACGGTGAGGCGGAAGCCGACACCGCGAGCCGTGGTGATCCAGGCCGGGTCGCCGAGCTTGCGGCGCAGCGCGGCGACGTGGGCGTCGAGGGTCTTGGTGGGGCCGAAGAAGTGGGGGTCCCACACCGTGTCCATGATCTGCTGCCGTGAGTGGACCGTTCCGGGGTCCTCGGCGAGGTAGGCCAGCAGGTCGAACTCACGGGGTGTGAGCGGTACTTCGGCTCCGCTCAGGTGGACCTGGCGGGTGCGGCGGTTGAGCTCCAGGGAGCCGAGCAGCTGCGGTCCGGGAGCCTCGGGCGCTGCCTGGTGCATGGGTGCGGGGAAGGGCAGGGCGCCGCTGGTGCGGCGGGTGACCGCTCGGATCCGGGCCACCAACTCCCTTACACCGAAGGGCTTGGCGAGGTAGTCGTCGGCTCCGAGTTCGAGGCCGACGATGCGGTCGGCCTCCTCGCCCCGGGCGGTGATCATGATGATCGGTACGGCGGAGCGGGCGCGCAGGCTGCGGCAGACGTCGAGGCCGTCCATGTCGGGCAGGCCGAGGTCGAGCAGGACCAGGTCCGGGGAGCCGTCGGTGCCGGCGAGTCCGGCGGCACCGGTGCGGACATGGTCCACGGTGAATCCGTACCGGCCGAGCCCTTCGGTGAGCGGGCCGGCGATTCGGTCGTCGTCTTCGATGAGCAGGAGCCGCATGGCGCAAGGCTCGCACAGCTGTGCCAGGGGAGTTGGGCTGTTCATGGGAAGCCGCCTGGGACCTGGGAGGTGTACGGGACGGTGAGCGGGCGCGGGGGCGGCCCGGCCGGTCGGCACGGGAGAGCGGGACCGGCCGGCGGCGGGAGCGGGGTGGAGACGAGGCCGACCGTGGGGAGTCAGCCGTCGGCGTGGTCTGCGTCCTCGCGTCCCTGCTCCTCCTCCCCGTGGTCGTCGTCACCGCGGGCACTGGTGACGGGCGGCAGAGCGGTCCGCGCAGGCGGGGTGGCCTCGTTCACCCCGGCACCGGACGGTCGAGCGGGGAGCGTCGCGTCCGGCGGGAGGGACGGTGAGCCGGGTGACCTGGGCGCCGAGATCTGGGCGGCGCTTCCGGGGTTCGGGGTGGGGGTGACCGTGTCGCCGCCCCAGGATCACCGTCACCTCGGCGTCCGACAGTGGCGCGGTGGCGTTCTCGTGCTCGCTCGGCACCTGTTTCTCCCCTCCGGCCGGTCGACCCGCGCGTCTCAGCCGTCGTTCTCCGTCTTCTCGGTGCCTTCCTGCTTGGTGCCGGTGACCTTGAAGGACTTGTCCAGGTAGACCTCGACCGATGTGCCGTCCTCCTTCTTCACTTCCACCGCGTACATACCGGGCTTCTCCGCGTCCTCCTCGGACTTGATCACCGTGCCCGGGTGGACGGCGATGGCCGCCGCCTCCGCCTTCTGCTTGATGTCGCCGGTCAGCGGCGGTTCCTTCTTGTCGTCGGTGTCGCCGGCAGCCTCGCCCGCTGCATCGGCGCCTCCTGTGCCCTGGGCTGTCTGCTGGGTGTCCGGCTTCGAACTGCCGGAACCGGAACCGGATTCGGAACCGCCACCGCATGCGGCGAGGGCGAACATCAGCACGGCGGCGGGAGCGGCGAGAAGGGCACGGCGGGGCAGAGCACGCATGAACTTGTCTCCGGATTTCGGGGATTCGGGGATGCGGTGATCCAGGGAGCCGGACCACCGGGGGACGACAACGACCCTAGGAAGACGCTGTCGAGAGCCGGCCCAGCAGACGGAGAGCGGAAGCACAGCAGATGTCCAAAGTTCCGCCACCGATGCCAGAAGGTGCGCCGCTGAATCCGTCTCGCATCAGGCCGCCGGCCGGCGTGCCGCGGGCTGTGGGGCGGAGTCGGGGTGGAAGCGGCCGTCGATGGCTATCGGCGGCGGTGACGCGACCGCGGTGAGCGGGGTGCTCTCACGCGTGGTGCGTGAGCGTGCGGTGATCACGGCCGACAGGCCGATGGCGGCCACGGCGGAGATCGCGCCGCCGAGGACGAGGCTGAAGCGGGCGCCGAGGGAGTCGGAGACGAGGCCGACCAGAGGGGCGCCGACCGGGGTGCCGCCGAGCAGGACGAGCAGATAGACGGAGACGACGCGGCCGCGCATGCTCGGGTCGGCGTTCAGCTGGGTCATGGCGTTGGCCGTGGTCATCACGGTCACCGAGGCCAGCCCGGTGGGCAGGAGTACGAGCAGGAAGGTGGCGTAACCGGGCATGAGACCGGCCAGGGCCTCCAGGGCTCCGAAGACGACCGTGGCGGTGACCAGGCGGCGGGCGGTGGGAGGTTTTCGCTTGCCGGCTCCTCTGAGCGCGCCGACGAGGCTGCCGATGGCGTAGGCAGCGGACAGGTAACCGTAGGCGGCGGAACCTGAGTTGAAGACCGTTATGGCGATCAGGGAGATGGTGACCTGGAAGTTGAAGCCGAAAGTGCCGACGAAGGCGATGACCGTGATCGGCAGCAGCAGTTCGGGGGTGGCCCGGATGGTTCGGAAGACGTCTGACAGGCGCGTGTCTCCGTGGTTCTTCTTCTTGGGCGCGTGGAGTTCGTCGGCGCGGATGGCGATCAGGCCGTAGAGGACGGCGAGGTACGAGGCCGCGTTGACCAGGAAGACGGGTCCGGTACCCGCGGCGGCGACCGCCAGGCCCGCCACGGCCGGGCCGATCGCGCGGGCGACATTGAACTGCGCGGAGTTCAGGCCAACGGCGTTGGCCAGGCGCTCCTTGCCGACGAGTTCGGAGACGAAGGCGTTGCGGGCCGGGCTGTCCAGCGCCGTGGCCGTGCCCAGCAGGAAGGCGAGCAGGTACACGGCCCACAGGTTCACCGCGCCGGTGACCGTCAGTACGCCCAGCACGAGCGACTGCACTCCCATGGCGGACTGCGTGACGATCAGCAGGCGGCGTTTGGCGAACCGGTCGGCGAAGACGCCCCCGGAGAGACCGAAGAGGGTCTGCGGCAGGAACTGCAGGGCGGTGAGTACGCCGACGGCGCTGCCGCTGTTGCCGGTGAGCTGGAGGACCAGCAGGTCCTGGGCGGCGCGCTGCATCCAGGTGCCGATGTTGGAGACGAGCTGCCCGATCAGGTAGCGGCGGAAGTTGCGGGCCCCGAGCGTGGCGAGTGCTTCGCTCGGGGCCCGTCGCCTTCCGCCCCTGCGGATCCTGCGGTGCCGGCCGCCCACGTTGAGGGCGGCAAGTCGGGCGCGGAGGGTCTGCGTCCTGTCGCTGCTGCGGACACGGCGGTGCTTGCTCATGGCCTTCTACGAGAGGGGTCCGGCGGGGACGGGAGCGTGGTCGAGGTGATGGAACTGCGGCGCGGGGTGCATCAGGAACTCGTGGTGGGAGATGTTCCAGGCGTACGCACCGGCCAGGGCGAAGGCGATCCTGTCGCCGACGCGCAGCCGTCCTACGTGCACGCTGCGGGCCAAGACGTCCTTGGGCGTGCACAACTGCCCGACCAGCGTGACGAGTTCGTCCGCTGTTTCGGGGCGCTTCCAGGGCCGGTCCCAGGTGTCGACGGGGATCGTGGTGAACGGCTGGTTGTGCTGTTTGGTGGCCGGCGTGCGCAGGTGATGAGTGCCGCCGCGCAGGACGGCGAAGGCGCGGCCGTGGCTGTGTTTGATGTCGAGGACTTCGGTGACGTACCAGCCGCAGTACACGGTGACCGAGCGGCCCGGTTCGATGCGCAGGGTCAGGCCGGGATGGCCCTCCAGCAGGCGGCGCAGGCCGGCGCCGAAGGCCGCCCAGTCGAAGCGCCGGTCGGGACTGGCGTAGTCGACCCCCATGCCACCGCCGAGGTTGACCTCGGTCAGCTCCACGCCGTGCTGGTCCGCCCACTCCTTCGCCCAGGTCAGGACCTGGCCGGCGAGGTCGAGGTGTGCGGCGGCGTCGAGGCCGCTGGCGAGGTGGACGTGGATGCCGCGCAGCCGGATGCGGGGATCGTCGGCGATGAGGGCGAGGCAACGGTCGAGGTGGCCGGGGTCCAGGCCGAAGGGGCTGGGCAGGCCGCCCATGGCCAAGGCCACCGGGCCGAGGGCGATCGGGAGGTTCACCCGGAGCAGGACGTCCATGGTGCGCCCACCGAGCATGCCGGTGAGCAGGTGGAGCTCTTGTTCGCTCTCGATGTGCAGGCGGTCCACTCCGGCCTGGAGGGCCTGTTCGAGTTCGCCGGGTGTCTTGCCGGGGCCGCCGAAGGCGATCGGCGCACCTGGACAGGTGACATGGACGTGGTGGAGTTCGCCGCCGGAGGCGACCTCGAAGCCGTCGACGTGGTCGCGCAGGACGTCCAGGAGCCGGGGGTCCGAGTTGGCCTTGGCCGCGTAGAAGAACTCGGCACGCTCGGGCAGGGCGGCACGGACGGCGGCCACGTGCTCGCGCAGGTCCCGCAGGTCGTAGACGTAGGCGGGGAGGTCTTCCGCGCCCAGCTCGGCGACGTACTGGAGAAGTTGCTGCCTCACCGGGTCACCTCGCGGGGGAAGCCCTCGCCCAGCGGGCTGGGCAGCGGGACGTAGCCGGCGTGCCGGTCGGCCTGCCGGGACCAGCGCAGCAGCAGGTTGGCCTTGGCGGGCAGCGGTACGCCCGAGAGCAGGGCGCGCAGCCGGGGCGGCTCACCCGCACTGCGGGAGTAGGCATCGAGGTGGTCGCGGACCAGGCCCCACAGGGCGGGTTCCAGGGCGGGGTCGGTGTCGGCGAGGGCGGCGAGGACTTCGGCGGTGTGGTTGACCAGGAGGCAGTAGGCCACCCGGTTCCAGCCGCGCTCGGCGTCGTACGTCATTGGAGTGCGCACGTCCTCGGGCAGGGCGGCGAGGAACCGGCGGTGGGGTTCGGGGACGAGCTTGGTTCCCTCCAGGTCGCGGAAGATCATCTGGGCGGGGGTGCCGTTGCCGCTCACTCCGACGACGACGTTCTGGAGGTGGGGTTCGAGGACGATGCCGTGCTCGAAGTAGGCGGTCAGGACGGGGGGCAGCAGCAGGCCGAGATAGGCGTCCCACCAGGCGAGCGCATCGCCGTCGCCGCGGGCCAGGAGGCGGGAGACGTGGGCCGAGCTGGTGGGGTGCTCGTCGGCGATCGCGGCGGCCAGCAGTGGGGTCACGCCGGGAAGCAGGTGTTCGCGCAGGCCGGTGCGGACGATGACGCCGAAGCCCTCCACGAGGGAGAGGTCGTCGTCGAGGGCGAGGGTGCGGTAACCCGGCTCGGCGAGCAACGAGCTTCCGGCATGAGCCCGGCTGATGTCGGCGAAGACGGGGCCCAGGAGCCGGTTGAGGGCTACGGCGCCCGCCAGCTCGTAGGCCGCGTTCTTGCGGACACAGTTGGTCAGGCGGACGTCGAGGCTGAACTTCAGGAACGTGTCGGCGTCCGGCTGGTACAAGGTCCGCACCGAGGCGGTGGGGGCGAAGTCCGGGCCCACGACGCCCGTGTCGACGATCGAGCCTGCGGCCAGGGCCTCGCGCAGGGCGGGGTGGTCGCCGAGCATCCGGTACTGCCACGGGTGCACCGGCAGGGTCACGTAATCCCTTCGCCCGTAGGGATGAAGCGCGTCGAGCCTGCTCAGGTCACCTTCCTCGCGCACCAGACGCCGGTGGACGGCGAGGTAGCGCAGAGGGAACCGGGTGCCTGTCTCGGGGCCGTAGTCCAGCCAGTCCTCAGGGTCGCCGGTGCGCGACTTGGGCGAGGGGTGGAAACGGTGACCGAAGACCAGGGACTGCTCGGACTCCAGGT
The DNA here is from genome assembly GCF_053597295.1 of Streptomyces sp. NPDC001450. Classification (NCBI taxonomy): domain Bacteria; kingdom Bacillati; phylum Actinomycetota; class Actinomycetes; order Kitasatosporales; family Streptomycetaceae; genus Streptomyces; species Streptomyces sp. NPDC001450. The sequence continues at coordinate 12,765 of NZ_JBSFHY010000028.1, read as the reverse complement.
ACGGGTCCTTGGGCAGGGCCGCCGTGGCACGCTGCTCCAGGACGGTGTGGATGGTGTTCCGGCTGTCGGTGACCTGGGCCAGGAACTCGTCGTTGGCGACGCCGGTACGCAGTTCCAGTTCGTCCTGGATGTATTTGGCGAGCTCCCGCCACCCGACCGGAGACCAGTCCCCGCCGTCGTACCGCTTGAGCGGGCCGTCGAAGCGGTGCGCGCCGATCAGAGACATACGGCGCAGGGGGACGCGGAGCAGTACGTCGCGGCGGGGCAGCCACAACCGCAGGTGGTCCTGGTCGACCGTGACCTGGCGCTCGGGCGCGGAGACCTCGCGGATCAGGCAGTTGAGCAGGGTGTGGGCGGTGACGGCGTCGGCGACCTGGGCGGGACTGTCGGTTGCGGCGAGAACGGCGCCGGTGGTGCTGGGGACGGTCATGCGGAAGTACTCCAGTCGGTGCAGGAAGATGTGCGGGGAGGCCGGCCGGGCCCGGCGGTCGGAGACGGGCTGTCAGCGGTGGCGGGCCAGGGGGTTGGGGACGGGAGTCCACTGGGCGACACCGGAGGCTTCGGCCAGGCGCATCGCGATGGTCGCCTTCAGCGGCACCGTGTCGCCGAAGAACACCTCGCGGTCTCCGCCCGCACCGGGAAGGTCGGCGTAGACGCGGCGGCCGACGGCGGCCACCGCTGCCCACAGCTGCTCGGGGTCGGCGCCGCGCGTCCGTGACAAGACGGAGACCAGCTCGCTGAAGACGCCACTGAGCAGGCCGCCGAACAGCTTGGTGCGCAGCGCCGTCTCGTCGTTCCCGGCTCGGGTGCCGGCCAGCGGCGGAAGCGAGAAGCCGTGGCGGGCGAGCCGCTCCGGGTGGATGCGCACGCCGTCCAGGTCGCGGTAGAGCACCCGCACCGGGCGTCCGTCGCGCAGCGCGACGAGCGTGTTCTGGCCGTGGGCTTCCAGGGCCACGCCCATGGACAAAAGCGTCAGCGCGGGCGGCAGGACGAGTCCGGCGAACTCCGCCAGCCAGGTGACCGGGTCGCCGCTCACCATGCGGGCCCCGGTGGCATGGACGGCGGTGAGCGGGACGGCGATCTCCTCCGGGCCGAGGTGCCGTTCGGCGGCCTCACGGATCATCGCCGCCAGGCTCGCCGAGGGCTTGCCGTCCACGCGGACGGCGCCGCCGGCGAGTTCGCGCAGGATGCGCAGGCTCTCGCCGTGGCCGGCCTTGTCGACGACGGCGGTGACCAGCTCGGACAGGGGGGATCCGTCGGCCACCTCGGCCGGGGAGATGGTGCGCCGGTAGTTGGTGACCTGCACGTCCAGCGCCGTCTTGATGTGGCAGCCGGGCAGGGCGTCGAGGGGGGACATGGTCCGCATCGACAGCAGCGGGCGGGCGGCGATCGTACGGTCGACGACCGCAAGGCCGGGCTGGTGGGCGAGCACGTGGTCGCGCTGCCAGGGGTGTATCGGCATCAGGACGGTGTCGCCGTCGCGCAGCTCTTGCGGCCAGTCACCGATGGCCTGCCAGCGGTCGGCCGGTACGGCGACGAGCGCCAGCTCGATGACGGGGTGGTGCTCGGGTGCGTAGGCGAGCACCTCGGCGACGGACAGTCCGGTGCGCGTGCGGCAGCAGGGGTGCTGCGGGTGGCCGTCGACCACGGCCTGTTCGGCGTCGGCGGAGTCCCGTACCTCGTGCGGCTCGTGGTTCGCCGCGCGGGCCAGGGCCAGGTTGGCGATGCTGTTGTCGAGCTCGGCGCCCAGACGTGACGCAGCCGCCGTCTGGGCGCCGAGGACGGAGAGGAGCCGGGTCGGCTCGTCGATCGGGCCGTCGGGGCCCTGCACGGTGAAGTCGGCGGGGACCGGGGCGAATCGTTCGGCCGCGGAGGCTGGGCCCGTGAGCCGCCCGCCGCCCGTGAGGCGGATGACGAGGGTGTCTGCGTCGTGGTCGAGGTCGGCGATACCCGGGAGGCGTTCGCGGGTGAATGCGCCCCAGAGCCGGCCGAGCACCGTGGCACGCGCACCGGACAGCGCGGCTCTGAAGGGCTCGACCAGATCGGGGCGTACGCGGCGCAGTTCGTCGATCGTGCTGCTGTACGGCATGTTTCACCGTCCCGTGGCATAGGAAAGCAAGGGGGAGGCTGCGGAGGCGGAAAGAAAGCGCGAATGCGAGCGCCGTCCGCGATCAGCTGCCGGCAACGTTACGGGATCGTTAGTTAACCGATCGCCAGAGAAAAGGAAGGCTGGTACCAGAATCGATCCAGCATTCCGTCCGCTCCGCCGTGCCGAAAAATGGAACTGTCGGCGGACAATTGGCCGCATGTCCCGTGTTGCCCGCCTCGGCGAACGGAGCGGCTGCGCCGGGCTGCTGCCCGGCCGGGAAGCGGTTGCTGGGTGCCGAGGCCCGCGCTGTACTTTCTTAACAGTCTGCTTGCCTGACGCTGTCATTTCACTGACGTTTTGCTGTAGCAAGGCCCATAGGGTCAATGACAGACAGGAGACAGTTAAGGAATACGGTTGTTCAGGTTCGCCGAAAGTAATTCATGCGCCTCTTACTGATCGAGGACGACGATCGGGTCGCCAGCCCGCTGATGGAGGGCTTGAGCCGTTTCGGGTTCACCGTCGAGCACGCCCGTACCGGCGCCGAGGGACTCGCCGCGGCGGAAGCGGAGATGGTGCTGCTGGATCTGGGACTGCCCGACATGGACGGCATCGATGTCTGCCGGACGCTCCGCATGCGCTCCCAGGTGCCCATCATCATGATCAGCGCGAGAAGCGACGAGGTCGACCGGGTTCTCGGTCTGGAGTTGGGGGCCGACGACTACCTCTCCAAACCGTTCGGAGTCCGGGAACTGGTCGCGCGGATCCGCGCCGTCTTCCGGCGTGCCGGACCCGCTGCAGCCGAGCCGGCTTCGGCCGGCCCGGCTGCGGGAGGCGACCCACCGGATGCGGTGGCCAAGGCCCAGCAGATCGGCCCACTGGCCATCGACCGGCGGGGCCGCCAGGTCCACCTGCACCGGACCTCCGTCGCCCTCGCGCCCAAGGAGTTCGACCTGCTCGCCTACCTCGCCGACGATCCCGGCGCAGTCCGCACGCGCCAGCAGATCCTGGACACCGTGTGGGAACCGAACTACTTCGGCCCCACCAAGACCCTGGACGTCCACGTCGCCGCACTTCGCCGCAAACTCGGTGATCCCGCCTGGATCGACAACATCCGCGGCGTAGGATTCCGGCTCACGCCACCCGCCGACGCGGCAGCCACCAGGCAGGTCGAAGAGAACGTCCGAGGAGGTGACCGGTGACCCGCCGCCTCCTGCTCAGCTATCTCAGTCTCACGCTGCTGGTACTGCTGTGCCTGGAGGTGCCGTTCGGTTACGTCTACGCCCGCGGGGAGATGTCCCGGTTCACCGGCAACGGGCGGCAGGCCGCGGTCATGCTCGCAGAGGTGCTGGAGGAGAAGGTCGAACGGCGGAGCGCCACCGACGTCCCCGAACAGGTGGCGAGCTTCGCCCGGCGCACCCACAGCCATGTCGTGGTGGTGGACAGCAAAGGAAGGCTGCTCATCGACTCACGCAACATGGTGGCCACCGGTACGGACCTGTCCGCGCAGCCGGACATCGCAACCGCTCTGGCCAACCGGTCCAGTTCGGGCACCCGGCAGGATCCGGCCCTGGGTGAAGACGTCTTCTTCGCCACTGTGCCGGGCGCCTCGGGCAGCACGGTCCGATGCGTCGTACAGGCGTCCTTTCCCCTCACCGCGGTGACGTCCAAGGTTCATGACGCCTGGCTGGCACTGGCGGCCGTGGGACTGGGGGTGCTGGCGGCCGTCGCGCTGATAGCCCTCGCGCTGGCCCGCTGGATCACCCGCCCGGTGCGGGCTCTGGAGCACGCCACGACGCAGCTCGCCGACGGCACCCTGAAGGACCTGCCCGCCACCGACCTCGGGCCCCCCGAGCTGCGGCGCCTGGCCTCCAGCTTCGTCCGCACCGCGACCCGGCTGCAGCATCTGCTCAAAGCCCAGCACGCCTTCGCCTCGGAGGCGTCCCACCAGCTGAAGACCCCACTGACCGCGCTGCGGCTGCGGCTGGAGAACTTCGAGCCCTATCTCGACCCACGGGCACAACCCAGCCTCGACGAGGCGGTGGGCGAGGTGGAGCGGCTCGGTCGCATGGTGCACGGTCTGCTTGCCCTGGCCCGGTTGGAGAACGCGGCGACCACACCGGAGGCCACCGACCTGGACTCCGTCATCGCCGACCGCGCGGCCGTGTGGGCGGCCTTCGCCGGCGAGCATTACGTGGACATAGTCGTGGCCGGGCCGAGGACCGGCCGGGTGTGGGCCATCCCCGACGCCCTGGAGCAGATCATCGACAACCTGCTCTCCAACGCGCTGCGGGTCTCGCCACCCGGAACCACGATCACCTTGGCCACCGCCTGGGCGAGCGGTGTGCCCGCAACCGTCGAACTGCACGTGATCGACCAGGGTCCGGGCATGACCGAGGAACAGCAGCGACGCGCCTTCGACCGCTTCTGGCGGGCGAACGACGCCGACCATGAAGGCACCGGGCTCGGCCTGCCCATCGTGCAGCAGCTGGCCCGTGCCTCCGGCGGCGAGGTGACCTTGCGGGCCGCTTCCGGCGGGGGGCTCGATGCCGTTGTCCGCCTCAGGACCGCCGGCGCACACCGCACCGCCCATCCGCGGCGTCACCGGTCGGCGATGTGGGGAAGACAGGACGGGGTGCCACCCGTCCCCACCGGACACCCGCTTGCCGTATTCGACTGGCAACAGTGAACGCCGGGCCACCGTAGGCCTGCTCCGATATTTCCACGCACCACGAACAATCACGGACACACCCATGACGACGAACACCGATCCCGCGTGTACCGCAGGGGGCGAGCAGGTCCTCCCGGCCGACCCCACACCGGAGAGCATGCGACTCCTCCTCGTCGAGGACGACGACCGGATCGCCGGCCCCATCATGGAAGGGCTGGACCGCTACGGCTTCGCTGTCGACCACGTGAAATCCGGGGCCTGCGCTCTGTCGGCCTCCACCGCCGACCTCGTCCTTCTGGACCTCGGGCTGCCCGACATGGACGGCATCGACGTCTGCCGGGCCCTGCGCGCCCGCTCCGCTGTCCCCATCATCATGATCACCGCACGCAGCGAGGAGGCGGACCGCGTCGTCGGCCTGGAAGTCGGAGCGGACGACTACCTGTCCAAGCCTTTCGGTGTACGCGAGTTGGTGGCCCGTATCCGAGCCGTCACCCGCCGCACGCATCCCGACAGACACGCCCCACCGCACACCGGCACCGCCACGACCGGAGTGCCCCGTCAAGGCTCCCCGCGTGCGCAACTCCCCGAGGGGCGTGGCGACCAGCACCTCGGCCCGCTGACCATCAACCGGCGGACCAGGGGCGTCAGCATCAACAGCCGCCCACTCACCCTCACTCCGAAGGAATTCGATCTGCTGGCCCAACTGGCCGGCGATCCCGGCGCCGTGCACTCCCGCCAGCAGATCCTCGACGCGGTGTGGGACCCGAACTACTTCGGCCCTACTCGCACACTCGACGTGCACGTATCGGCGCTGCGCCGCAAGCTGGGCGACCCGGCCTGGATCGCCACCGTCCGCGGCATCGGCTTCCGGCTCACCGTCCCCGGCGACAGCGCATACGCCTGAACGGCATCGCACAGGCTGTGGCAGTCCGGGCGGAACAGGCCCTCCGGTGAATCGAGGCCGACGCCGAGCCCGAGCCCCATGAGGGTCCTACAGCCCCGGCGAAGCTCCTCGGTGGGCTGCCCGCCGGCCCAGCCGACTGGGTCGAGCGCGACCGGGTCCCGGTGCCGGTCACCGGGGTCACGCCTCCTGCTTGGCGTCGATCTCGGCGATCAGGGCCTCGATGCGGGCCTTGATCTCGTCGCGGATGGGCCGGACGGCCTCGACACCCTTGCCGGCCGGGTCTTCCAGGGCCCAGTCCAGGTACTTCTTGCCGGGGAAGATCGGGCAGGCGTCGCCGCAGCCCATGGTGATGACGTAGTCGGACGCCTGGACTGCCTCAGTGGTCAGGATCTTCGGCTTGGCCTCGGAAATGTCGATTCCGGCCTCCTCCATCGCCTCTACCGCGGCCGGGTTGACCTGGTCGCCCGGGATGGAGCCGGCGGAGCGGACCTCGATCCGGTCGCCCGCGAGGTGGGAGAGGAATCCGGCGGCCATCTGCGAGCGCCCGGCGTTGTGGACGCAGACGAACAGCACGGAGGCGAGCGGGCTGGAGGACATGGGTTCTTCCTTCGTCAGTGGATCAAAAAGCCAAGGGGGAGTCGGTTTCAGGTGCTCGGCGGCGAGGCGAGCAGTTCGGCGATGTGGGCGTCGATCTCGTCGCGCATCCTCCGGACGGCCGAGACCGGGGCGCCCTCGGGATCGGTGACGAGCCGGTCCAGGTGGCGGCGGCCCGGCAGCACGGGGCGGGTGTCGGGCAGGACAGGGGGTGGGGATGCGGTCATGCGAACCCCCTTCGGGGCATGGGTCCTCACGGGTACGGGGATGCGAGCCCAAGGATCAGCCCAGGCTGGTATCAGTCCCGGCTGATGTGACAGTATCAGTCCATGCTGACGTCAGTCGACACTGATCTGTTGCGGGTTCTCGCGGACCCGCTCCGCCTCCAGATCGTCACCCTGCTCGCCCAGGAGACGCTCTGCACCACGCACCTGATCGAGGAGACGGGGGCCAAGCAGACCAACCTCTCCAACCACCTCAAGGTGCTGCGCGAGGCCGGGGTCGTGGAGACGGAGCCATGCGGCCGCTTCACCTACTACCGGCTCAAGCCGGACGTCATCGCCTCGCTCGCCGGTCAGTTCGCCGGCCTTGCGGAGACCGCGCGAGCCACCGCCGAGAACAACACCAAGCGGTCCTGCCCTTGAATCCGGCGCCCGTTCATCGCCGCGTCCCGTCACCATCCGCACGCACCGAGGAGACCTGTTGAGCGCCACCGAGGCCGCCGAGCACGACAGAGCCGGCCAGTCCGTCACGGCTCCAGCCGCCGGGCCGCAGCCCGCCCAGGGTGCCACCCCGCGCCAGAACCCACTCCTGCTCGCCAAGGCAGCGGCCGAACTGGTCGGCACGGCGGCACTCGTCGCGATCGTGGTCGGCTCCGGCATCCAGGCCACCGAACTGACCAAGGACGTCGGCCTCCAGCTGCTGGCCAACTCCACGGCCACCGTCTTCGGCCTCGGCGTCCTGATCGCCCTGCTCGGCCCAGTCTCCGGCGCGCACTTCAACCCGGCCGTCACCCTGGCCGAGTGGTGGACCGCCCGGCGGGGCGGCGCCGGCGTGAGCCTGCGCGAGCTGGCCGTCTACGTCCCCGCGCAGATCGTCGGTGCGATCGCTGGCGCCGTCCTGGCCGATGCCATGTTCGGTGAGCCGCTGGTGAAGTGGTCCACGCACGACCGCTCCGCCGGACACCTTCTTCTCGGCGAGGTGGTCGCGACGGCCGGCCTGATCCTGCTGATCTTCGGCCTGGCCCGCACCGACCGCCTGCGCTTCGCGCCTGTCGCGGTCGCCTCCTACATCGGCGCCGCGTACTGGTTCACCTCGTCCACGTCCTTCGCCAACCCGGCGGTGACCATCGGCCGCGCCTTCACCGACACCTTCGCCGGCATCGCACCCGGCTCGGTCGCGGGCTTCATCACCATGCAGCTGATCGGCGCCGTGGTGGGGCTGGCGCTCGTGGCTCTCATCTTCCAGGCCGGGCGGGAAGCCACCGAGTGACGCGCACGCCCCAGGTGGTGGTGATCGGCGGCGGCCAGTCCGGGCTGGCCGCCGGGTACCACCTGCGCCGACTCGGCGTCGACTTCGTCATCCTCGACGCCCGGACCACAGCCGGTGGTGCCTGGCAGCACACCTGGGACTCCCTGCGCCTGTTCTCACCGCCCGCGTACTCCTCGCTGCCCGGCCGCCTCATGCCTGCGCAGGCCGGTGCCACCTACCCCGACGCGCAGCACGTGGTGGAGTACCTCGCCGACTACGAAAAGCGCTACGAGTTGCCTGTCGAGCGGCCGGTACGCGTTCTCGGTGTCCACCGTGACGGCCCCTTCCTGCGTGTGGAGACCGACTCCGGGATCTGGCGCGCCCGTGCCGTGGTCAGTGCGTCCGGCACATGGCGGCGCCCCTTCGTGCCCGCGGTCCGAGGACGTGACGTCTTCGGCGGCCGCCAGCTGCACACGGCCGAATACCGCAGCCCGCAGGACTTCGCCGGCCGGCGTGTGATCGTGGTGGGCGGCGGCAACTCCGGAGCCCAGATCGCCGCCGACCTCGCCCACGACACCGAGTTGACCTGGGCCACCCGGCGTCCGCCGCGCTTCCTGGCCGACGACATCGACGGGCGGGCTCTGTTCGACGCGGCCACCGCCCGGCGCCGCGCACTCGACGAAGGACGCACGGACACCGGGGGCGTCGCCTCCCTTGGTGACATCGTCGCCGTAGCGCCCGTCCGTGAAGCACGCGACCGAGGCCTGCTCAGGGCGAGCCCGATGTTCACCCGCCTCGTCCCCGGCGGCGTCGAACGGGCCGACGGAACCCGTGCCGAGGCCGACGCGATCATCTGGTGCACCGGCTTCCGGCCTGCCCTCGCCCACCTCGCCCCGCTCCAACTGCGGGGCCGACGCGGCCACATCGCCACCGTGGGCACGCGCGCGGCGGACGAGCCGCGCCTGCACCTGCTCGGCTACGGCGACTGGACCGGACCCGCCTCCGCCACCCTCATAGGAGTGGGCCGAACCGCGCGTGAGGCGGCTCGTGCGATCGCCGGCCTGCTTCAGTAGCGCCTGCTTCTGGCTCAGGAGCCGGAGAGCGAGGAACATCGTGCCCCCGGGTGTTTGACCGTAGCCGAATCCGAGAAGCGAGCGGGGCGAGGTGGCAGCCATGGATGAGCGATGCCGGCTGGACCGGCAGTCCGTCCACGCCGAGTTGGAACGCGTCCGGGCCGACTTCCATCGCTTCCTCACGGAGGCGAGCGCCGCCGATCTGAGCCGTCCGACGGATGGGACACGGTGGACCAACGAGCAGCTGCTGTTCCACATGCTCTTCGGCTACATGCTCGTCCGCGTGCTCCTGCCTCTGGCGGGAGTCTTCGACAAGCTGCCGCGCGCCGTCGGCAGGGCCTTCGCCGGTGTGCTGGACGCTGCGGCCCGACCGTTCCACGTCATCAACTACGTCAGCTCCGTGCTCGGCTCGCTCTACTACAACCGCCGCCGTATGGGAGCGAAGATGGACCGCACCCTCGCTTCCCTGCACCGGCGTCTGAACCGCGAGAGCGCAGCCTCCCTCGGGCACGGCATGCGCTATCCGCCCCGCTGGGACCCTTTCTTCCGCGACTGGATGACGCGCGCGGATCTGTATCGCTACCCCACCCGGCACTACGACTTCCACCGCGCCCAGCTCACGCTGGGCCCTGCGCACGACTGATCCAGTCCGGTCGGCGTCGGCCAATCACTGCTCATCGGATGGCCAGAACCTCATCGGCGCGCGCGGCGGCCGTCGGCGCGACGGTCACACAGGCCGAGCAGACGTGGCGGTGTACCCGGCCGCTGATCAGGCCGCGGCCGGCCCCATCGTCAGCAGCTTGCCCATCGCGGCGAGTACCGACGGTTCGACCCGGTAGTACACCCAGGTGCCGCGCCGCTCGGAGGACAGCAGACCGGCTTCCTTGAGCTTCTTCAGGTGGTGGGAGACGGTCGGCTGGGAGACTCCGACGTCGGAGATGTCGCACACGCACGCCTCGCCGCCCTCATGGGAAGCCACGGCGGAGAACAGGCGCAGCCGCACCGGGTCGCCCAGCGCCTTGAACATCCGCGCGGCCGTCTCGGCCTCCTCCGCGGTGAACGGGCGCTCGGTGAGCGGCGGGCAGCACGGCGCCACGCCCTGGCCGTCGGGTTCGAGCAGCGGCAGCAGCTTGGCATTCGACATACGTCTATGTTGACACATGTCGAACCAGGCGCGGGAGGGTCGGTCTCCGGCGAGCGCGCCCGCCAGGCGGCGGGCCGCCCGCGTGGCGTCCCCGCCGACGCCGCGCAGGGAATGCGACGACAGGCTGCGCTGCCACTCCACCCCGCCACCGATCGCGGCAACCTCGATCCGCTCCATGGGCGGACTCCTGAATTCGACGAATGTCTATGTTGACGTATATCGATACAGGTGCCATGCTGGCGGCGCAAGCCATCGACAGATGTCGAAACAAGAGGAGTCGATCGTGAACGCCGCTGCCACCACCGACTTGCCCGTCGTCGTGATCGGAGCCGGTCCCGCGGGCCTGGCCGCAGCCGCTCATCTCGTCGAACGCGGCATCGAGCCGCTGGTCCTGGAAGCGGGCCCGGTCGCCGGGGCGGCCGTGCGCGAGTGGTCGCACGTGCGGCTCTTCTCCACCTGGGGCGAGGTCGTCGACCCGGCCGCAGAAAAGCTCCTGGCCCCGACCGGCTGGACGCGCCCCGACCCCGCCACCTACCCGTCCGGCGGGGACTGGGCCGAGCTCTACCTCCAGCCCCTCGCCGACGTCCTCGGTGATCGTGTCCGCACGGGCGCCCGGGTCACCGGCGTCTCCCGGGCGGGACGCGACCGGATCGTGGATGCCGACCGTGAGCGGCAGCCGTTCGTCGTCCACATCGACTACGCCGACGGCCGCGAGGAGCGTCTGTTCGCCAGGTCGGTCATCGACGCATCCGGAACCTGGACCACCCCCAGCCCCGCAGGCGGCAGCGGCCTGCCCGCGCTCGGCGAGCGTGCGGCCGCCGACCGCATCACCTACCGCGTACCCGACCTCGAGGACCCGGCTGTCCGGGCCCGGTTCGCGGGCCGGCGAACGGCGGTCATCGGCACCGGTGCCTCGGCCTTCACCGCTCTCGCCTACCTCGCCCATCTGGCCAAGGACGAGGACGGGGCCGGCACGAAGGCGGTCTGGATTCTGCGCCGCGGCATCTCCGGATCCACCTTCGGCGGCGGGGCTGCCGACCAGCTTCCCGCGCGCGGCGCTCTCGGGCTCGCGGCGAAGGCCGCTGTCGACGAGGGGCACGCGGACGCGGTCACCGGGTTCCGCACGGAGGCGGTCGAGCGTGATGGCGACGGCCGCCTGGTCCTGGTCGCCGAGGACGGCCGCCGACTGGACGGGGTGGACGAGGTCATCGTGCTGACCGGCTTCCGCCCGGACCTGTCCTTCCTGTCCGAGATCCGCCTCGGCCTGGACGAGCGCCTCCAGGCGCCGCTGACGCTCGCGCCGCTGATCGACCCCAACCAGCACTCCTGCGGCACCGTCCACCCGCACGGCCACCGCGAGCTGTCCCATCCCGAGCAGGGGATCTACCTGGTTGGCATGAAGTCCTACGGCCGTGCTCCGACCTTCCTCGCGATGACCGGCTACGAGCAGGTCCGCTCCGTGGCCGCCGCCGTCGCCGGCGATCTGGAGGCCGCCGACAAGGTCGAACTCACCCTCCCCGAGACCGGGGTCTGCGGCGGCGCCGGCCTGTTCGACGCACCTGAGTCCGACCGGACCGGCGGCGGATGCTGCACCCCCGCACCGCAGTTGATCCAGGTCAGCGCCCCGGCCTCCGTACCGGCCGGCGCCGCGGCGGCTGCCGATGAGCCGCCTGCGGGCGGCTGCTGCGGATCGTGACCAGCCTCAGCACCCCTGCCAGAGACTGCCGGTCGCGGCAAGGCAGTCCCACCTGCGGCCCATGGCCTGGAGCAGACAGGTCGTCGGAGCCCCCGCCTGTGCTGCGGGGGAGACGCAAAGCGATACGGCACGGGCCCCAGGACCCGTGCCGTGTTCACCCGAGCTCGGCCAGTGTGGCGATCGCGCGCTCCAGATACTCCTCGAAGCGGGCGCGTTCCTCAGGCTCGAAGGCGGCGTTGAGCGCCCCCTCCACCTGAAGGGCCGCCTTGTCGGCCTTCTTCGCCACGGCCCTCCCGGATCGTGTGATGCGGTTGACGACCACCTTCTGATGCAACTGGGAGGGTTCGCGGGCGATGAGCCCGGTCTTCTCGAGGTTCGCCAGCACGGTGGCCACCGTCTGCGGGGTGACGAGGCACTCGCGCGCCAGCTGCGCCGCCGACATGCCGTCGGAGACGGAGAGCAGCAGCAGGATCGAGTACTGCGGCACGGTCAGGTCGAACTCCCGCAGTGCCTGGGTCTTGCGGGAGATCAGGGCCTGCTCGGCTCGCTTGATGGTGTGGCCGAGTCGGCCTGCGGCCAGTTGTTCCGCTGTAGTTTGCGCCATATCAATATTCTCGTATATGGCAGAACTCGAAATAAAGCGTCCGGGGTATCTACTTCCCCCGTCTGCGGCGTGCCGGAGGGATGGCGCAGGTCCGCCGGTCGCGCTCGTCGGTGATGACGATCTCGTACGTCGCCGAGGACGTCCCCAGGTGCAGCGGCGTGCAGGTGGCGGTGACCAGCCCCGAGCGCACCCCGCGTGGTGGGTACATGGCAACTCCTCCCCGACGATCGTGCGGTCCGTGCCGGCGTACATCCAGGCCGCGATCGAACCCACCGTCTCCGCGAGCACCGCGTTGGCGCCGCCGTGCAGCAGCCCGATCGGCTGCCGGTTGCCCTCCACCGGCATGGTGGCGACCACGAGGTCGGGCGGGCAGACGGTCAGCTCGATGCCGAGCCGCTCCACCAGCTGCTGTCCGATCTAGCGCCCCGGCAGGCAACGTTCGCCCCGTCGCGACGCCCGGCACGCACTCTCGCCGCACCGGCCGAAAGCCCAAGTACGTCCAGTACGAGGGCTTCCGGCCGGC